>JAYVGC010000001.1:0-14337 GCA_043772535.1 Flavobacterium sp.
TGCATAATCTATGTTTATCGAAAGTCGTTTTGCAATTTTATATCGACCGCCAATTCCAACTGCGAATTGGGTGTTTTGTTGGTTGTCATTTAACACAAAATTTTCATGAAAAAAAGTAGGAGCTACTTCGAGTGTTAATTTTTCATTAAATTTTCGTGATACGAGCAGCTGTTGTACAAATATCATGCGGTCTTTAAAAGTCATTTTAGGATAATTACTTTGTTTTAAAGTGTTATTAAACGCTAAACTACTATAGCCAGCAATAGCAAATGGGAACCCATTTTTTATTTGGTTTTTAAGTAAAATTTTCCCCCCAAAATCGTAGGCTAATTCGCTGCGAGCTGCACTTAAAGACAACCATTCAGTAACACCATAAATAAATTTTAGTTGCGTTATAGCATTGTCTAAGCCAAAAAAAGTTTCAACACCCGTTTTTACCGATGCAAAGCGGTGTGCCACAACAAAGTACAAATCGCCTTTTGCTGCCAATTTGGTCGATTCTAAATTTACAATCTTTAAGCCTTTAAAAGCAGCAATAACTTTTTGATGGGTTGTATCTACTGAAATTCCGGCAAGTAAATCGTCTTGTGAAAACAAAATCATGGGTAAAAGCACGATCAAGGTGAGTAGTTTTTTCATGTAATAAGAGATATAACTTTAATTTATTTTTGTTGAACAATGCTTATTTGATCTACTTTAAACTGTTCTAACAAATCATCATAACCTAAAAAGCGTCCTTTAATTGAAATAGTACGTCCTACTTTTACACTAGGAAATTTTTTAGTAATAAATGTTGCATAAACAGTATTATCAATTATTATACTTTTAGATTTTAAGTCAAAAAACGTTAGTATGCCCGATACTATAATTGTTTGATCTAAGTATTTTTTATTTGCCTTTGCAGAGTCATTTTTAAAATCTTCGTTTAATGTAGTGGTTGTAACGGTAAAAGTTGCTATTTCGCTATTTATATCGCGATGATTTTGAAACAAATAGAAATATAGTATTATAAAAAATACAAAAAACAGAAGTAATGCTATTATACCTTTTTTCATTACAATAATTATTATATTGCACAAACGTAAGAAAATTATTAAAATAAACTTAAGTAATTCAAATATTATTATTTAATTTTGAAAAAAAAGGATATGAAAGGTAATTTAATTATACACTGTAGCATGTTTGTGTTATTCTCTGCAAGTTGTAGTAACACAAGTCCTAGCGATTTGAGTGATAGTGTACCACTGCCGGCAACGGTGTCTTACGCTCAAAATGTAAAACCAATTATTGATGCTAATTGTATTTCGTGTCATAGTAGCATACCAACCAATGGTGCACCAAATTCATTAACTGATTATGCGGCTGTTAAACAATCTATTTTGAGCTCAGGTTTAATTATACGAATTAATAAGCAACCTGGCGATTTATTATTAATGCCTCAAGGCGGCCCAAAATTGCCTCAAAATAAAATAGATATTATAGAACTTTGGCAAATGCAAGGGTTTAATCAATAAAATATAAAATGAAGAAGGTCTTTTTTATAGCAGTACTTTTTGTTAGTACAACTGTATTTAGTCAAAATAAGTTAATGACCAAAATCGGAATTATTTCATTTGAATCTACCGATGAAGTTTTTAACAACGTAAAGGCTACAAACAATGGTGTTACGTGTGTTTTAAATCCAACAACTGGCGAAATTGCTGCATTAGGCTTAGTAAAAGAATTTCGATTTAAAATTGCCTTAATGGAAGAGCATTTTAACGAAACCTATGTTGAAAGCGCTACGTTTCCAAAAGCAATTTTTAGGGGCAATATAGCCGATTTTGATGTAAAACTGTTGTCATCTGCCGCCAAAGAGTTTACTTTAAACGGTACTTTAGAGCTTCATGGAAAAACGGCTCCATTAAAAATAATACTTCTAATAAAAAAAACAGCATCCGAAATACAAATTATTTCGCAATTCACGGTAATTTCTACCGATTTTGGAATTAAAATTCCAACATTAAGCAAAAAGAGTCTTACTAACGGAATTCAAATAAAACTTAATTTTGCCTTATCAACTGCTAAATAGTTACTTGCTAAATTTTAATTTGTAATACGAATTCAACTTGTGTAAATGCAAAACAGTTTTGCTGTTACTCTCGTCCCGAGAAAACATCGGCTCAAACTTGGCTCCATAAATTATATCGCTAAATATATAGGAAGACCGTTTTGAAACCGACGTGCTGAACATTTCTTCAAACGATTTAATTATTACAATAAGTTCACCATTTTGCGATTTAAAATCAGTTTCGGTTAGCCCAAATAATGGACTGTCTTCGGTAATCGGATGAACAATAGTCCAACTTAACGTTAAGGCATTTATTTTATCATATTCAAGCTCCAAAGGATAAAATTTATTCACTTGCTGTCCATTTTCTTCTTGCTGGTAAGCAAGCGTAACCTTTGCTTCAACATCAGTTAAATCAGTATTTTTAAACGGACAAACTCTAAACATTAATGCTTTTCCATCCTTAAACGGAACAATTAATGCATTTTCAGAAAATTTAATAAAAGCCTTAGGTTTGCTAAAGCGACCATAAAACAAACCAGTGGCAATTGCAAAACTCAGCAATCCAAATAAAGCTTCAATTGCTGCGACAAAACTGGTAAAAAACCCTTTGGGGTTTATATGTCCATATCCCACGGTAGTATAGGTCTGAATACTGAAAAAAAAAGCTTGACCAAATTTATCAAGCTCATCAGTGGCCGTTATTCCGCGCAAATGATCCACTCCGATAAAATAATAAAGTAATGCAAAAAGTAAATTTATAAAAAAATAAAAAGCAAAAACTAACAGTAAAAATCTTATTTTTGAAATAGTAAGTAACGTATGGTACCAACTCACCGTGTCTAAAAATGTAGCACCCCGCAATTCAACATTAGGATGGCCATCTTTATTAACAAATCGTCCACCGTGAGTTATAATTTCTGACCCAAAACCTGTAGTTCGATCTAATTTAATTTTTGAGTTTAGTTTCATTTTATTATTATTGTTGTTTCAAAAGTAATACAAATAATAGCACTATCTTATAACGAATTTATTTTTTTAGAAGCTATTCCAACTATCATTGCAAGCTTTTACCAAAAAACAACATTTTTGTAACCCCAAAAAGAGCTTCTATGGTCGCTTTTTTGGACTAACAAAAATTGTTTTTTTTTAGCAAAAGGCTTTCCATTACTATTTGGGCTATACCACAGCAGTAGATTTTTAACAAAAAAAATCCCGATTGCTCAGGACTTGAAATTTATTTTTTCTTTTTTTTCGACAAAGATTTCTTTTTGGCGGCTACTTTTTTCTTAGCTGTTTTTTTCTTTTTAGCCTTTTCTTTTTTCGCTTTATTTTTTGCCTTCTTCGCTGCTTTTCTAGCTTTGGCTTTTGCCTTTTCTTTTTTATTTTTCTCTTTTTGCTTTACTTCAGCAAGTGTACGTTTTAGCTGTTTCAATTTCTTTCTTGAAATAATTTCTTCAATCACAAACGACTCATCAGCACTGTTTTCGGAAAGCGTTACAGTAATTAACTCAACAGTTGGATCGATTTCTTTTTGAACTTGCTGTGAAATAGGCTCTTTGGCAGGTAATTTTTGCTCAATTGTTGCGGTAGGTGCTTGGTTTGGCGCAGCTTTGGGGGTAGCTGTTGTGCGTGGCGTGCGCACCGTTTTCGATGTTGTAGGAGTTTTTGCAGCAGTAGTCACTTTTTTTGGTGTTGTTGCTACTGTTCCTTGATTTTGTTCGGCATTTGCTGTTGCGTCATTTTTATTATCCATAATAGTATTTTTTGTGTTTATTACTAAATTTGTTTCTTTAAAGTAAATTTAATGTTAGCTAAACGTTATGCAAATTTACTGTTTTTAAACATATGCCAATGTTAAGTTTTTGCTTTCGGTAAAAACTTAACATTGCGGTTGGCAGAGAGCTTGTTCTGATAAGTCTTAAAAGTAAAATACTTCATATTAGATTGATTTTGGTTTTTACTGCAAATAGGTGAGGGGGAAACCCTAAATTGTAAAAAAAAACTTTTTTACGAGATTCAAATAGATACTTTTGTTAAAATGCAAAAAGTAATGTTTAGAAATACTATTAAAAAATTGTTTTTTTTTATTTCTTCTAATAATCAATTTTTTTTCTGCATACCCAATATTGATGCAATATAAATTTGGTACTTATTTTGAGCACAGTTGTTACAAGTACTTTTTTGATAATATTCATTTCTGTAATACAAAAAGACTCCCGAAATTAGTATTGGAAGCCTTTTGCAATTTTTTATTCTGTCATTGTTTCGAGATAATACAAAAATTTGCATTATTTACTCAAATACATTTTTCTTCTACTATACAATTCATAAAATTGGTCGTCTTTCAAATCATCAATAAACAAAATGCTTTCGCCAGTTGATTTCATTTCTGGACCAAGAGCTTTATTTACATCTTTAAATTTACTAAACGAAAAAACTGGTTGCTTTATGGCAAAACCTTTCAATTGTGGATTGAAGGTAAAGTCAGTTACTTTATTTACGCCCAACATTACTTTTGTGGCATAATTAACATAAGCTTCTCCGTACGCTTTTGCAATAAACGGAACAGTTCTTGATGCTCTCGGATTGGCTTCAATAATATAAACGGTATCGTCTTTTATCGCAAATTGAATATTGATTAAACCAACGGTTCGCAATGCTAAAGCAATTTTATGGGTATGATCTTTTATTTGTTGCATTACAAATTCGCCCAAATTAAATGGTGGTAATGTTGCATTTGAATCGCCCGAATGGATGCCGCACGGTTCAATGTGCTCCATAATACCGATAATATATACATTTTCGCCATCGCAAATTGCATCCGCTTCAGCTTCAATTGCGCCGTCTAAGTAATGGTCTAATAGTAGTTTGTTTCCTGGAATATTTTTTAGTAAGTCAATAACGTGTTCTTCTAATTCTTGCTTGTTGATAACGATTTTCATGCCTTGACCGCCCAAAACATAAGAAGGTCGCACCAGTAAGGGGAAGTCTAAAACATCAGCTAATTTCGAGGCATCGTCGGCATTTTCTGCAATTCCGAATTGTGGAAACGGAATTTTTAATTCCGTTAATAATTCTGAAAATCGACCTCGGTCTTCGGCTAAATCGAGCGCATCAAACGAAGTCCCTAAAATTTTAATACCGTATTTTGATAATTTTTCAGCTAGTTTCAAGGCAGTTTGTCCGCCCAATTGCACAATTACGCCTTCTGGATTTTCGTGACGAATAATATCATAAATATGTTCCCAAAAAACGGGTTCAAAATACAATTTGTCGGCAGTATCAAAATCTGTTGAAACGGTTTCTGGATTACAATTAATCATAATGGTTTCATAACCACATTCTTTAGCTGCCAACACGCCGTGAACGCATGAATAGTCAAACTCTATTCCCTGCCCAATGCGGTTTGGACCTGAACCTAATACTACAACTTTCTTTTTATGGGAAACTACACTTTCGTTTTGAACGTATTTTTCACCGTTTGGTTTCTCTATTTCGGCTTCAAAAGTAGAATAATAGTAAGGTGTTTTTGCAACAAATTCGGCGGCACAAGTATCGACTAATTTGTAAACACGATTAATATTTTTATCTTCGCGTAATTTGTAAACTTGACTTTCCAAACAACCCATCATGTGTGCAATTTGTCGGTCAGCAAAGCCTTTTTGTTTGGATTCTAACAATAAATCTTTTGGTAATGTATTGATTTTGAATTTAGAAATTTCTTTTTCTAGTGTATATAATTCTTCATATTGTTTCAAAAACCACATATCAATTTTTGTAATTTCATGAATTCTACTCAACGGAATTCCCATGGCAATGGCATCATAAATTACAAAAACTCTATCCCAACTTGCAAAAGTGAGTTTTTCGATAATTTGATCGTAATTTTTATATCCTTTTCCGTCGGCACCAAGTCCGTTTCGTTTAATTTCTAACGATTGCGTGGCTTTGTGTAAGGCTTCTTGAAACGATCTGCCAATTCCCATAACTTCTCCAACGGATTTCATTTGAAGTCCCAAAGTTCTGTCTGCACCTTCAAATTTGTCGAAGTTCCAACGCGGAATTTTTACAATCACATAATCTAATGTAGGTTCAAATAGGGCTGAGGTTGTTTTTGTGATTTGATTTGGTAGTTCGTCTAAATGATATCCTAAGGCCAGTTTTGACGCAACTTTTGCAATGGGATAACCGGTCGCTTTTGAGGCCAATGCCGAGCTTCGAGAAACACGTGGGTTAATTTCGATGGCAACAATATCTTCTTTTTCGTCGGGTGAAACGGCAAATTGCACATTGCAACCGCCTGCAAAATTACCAATTGAGCGCATCATTAAGATGGCATAATCGCGCATTCTTTGGAAAGTGGTGTCCGATAAAGTCATGGCGGGTGCAACCGTTATAGAATCGCCAGTATGAATACCCATCGGATCCATATTTTCAATAGAACATATAATGACTACGTTGTTGTTGTTGTCACGTAACAATTCTAGTTCATATTCTTTCCAGCCCATTAGTGCTTTATCGATAAGTACTTCGTGGATGGGCGACATTTCTAAACCGTAGGACAATTTTTCGGCAAAATCTTCCTTTTTATATACAATTGCAGCTCCTGTTCCTCCTAGAGTAAACGACGGACGAATTACTAATGGGAAACCAAATTCTTGTGCAATTTCTTTGCCACGAAGCATTGATGTGCAAATTTCGGCTGGTGCCGATGGAACGCCTATTTTTTTGAGTAAGTTTTTAAATTGATCTCTATCTTCGGTAATATTTATGGCATTTACGTCAACACCAATCATTCTTACATTAAAATCGTTCCAAATTCCTTTTTCATCGGCTTCTAAACACAAGTTTAGTGCCGTTTGCCCGCCCATTGTGGGTAAAACAGAATCTATTTGTGGATGTTCTTTAAGAATTTGAATAATAGACTTGGTCGTTAACGGCAATAAATATACGTGATCTGCCATTGAAGGGTCGGTCATTATGGTTGCCGGATTGGAATTGATAAGAATTACTTCTATACCTTCTTCGCGAATGGAACGTGCGGATTGTGATCCTGCATAATCAAATTCACAGGCTTGCCCAATTACTATTGGTCCAGAGCCTATTATTAAAACTGATTTTATTGAATTGTCTTTTGGCATTGTGGCTGTATTGTTTAAAGTTTAGTATGAACGCAAGGTTGTATAGTACAAATTTAGTATTTTTAAATGTATTTTGGTTGTTACTTGTTTTTTGCGTGAGTGATGGCAGTGGAGCTCTTGTTATTGCGAGCTACTAGGCAATCTTATTTCGAGATTGCCTAGTAGCTCGCAATAACAAAGCGGGAACGGACAGCACGACAGCATTATTTTAAAAAAAAGTGGCTTTGAACGGCAACCCACGTGCCACTTTTTTAAAATAATGGTGGCACGCCCAAATAAATATACATTATATAAAAAAAAGCCGCTACTAAAAAATAGTAACGGCTTTATATTGATTATTGCTAATCATTATTTTTTATGTCTTGGTTCGCAAGACACGGTCAGTTTATGACGTCCTTTTGCTCTACGACGTGCTAAAACTTTTCTTCCGTTTGGTGTTTCCATTCGGTCCATAAACCCGTGTTTATTTCTTCTTTTTCTTTTCGATGGTTGAAAGGTTCTTTTGCTCATTGTAGTGTATCTTTAAAATAATGTGATAAATCGTAATTTTGATTACAGGTTTTGTATTTTTAAACCGAGTGCAAATATACAAACCTTTTTTTTTCTGGCAAGTAGTTTTATGAAAAATATTTTAAAAAAATTTATTACATTTGTATCTTAAAATTTTAAATTATGTTTCATAGAAATATCAAGCTTGTTATTGCAGGTTTAATGGTTGTTTTAGCCGTATGGCAGTTTACAGAAAGTAATGTTGGAAACGGAATTTTTGTTTTGTTTTTGACGATAATTCCCGTTTTTTTGTATTTCAAAAACGAATTTATTTTGTTGGCGTTTTTACAATTGCGTAAACAAAATTTTGATGGTGCTAAAAAATGGCTTGCTAAAATTTCGAATCCTGATACAGCCTTGGTTCAAAAGCAACAAGGATATTATAATTATTTGCAGGGTTTGATGATGAGTCAGACGAATTTGATTCAAGCCGAAAAGTTTTTTAAAAAAGCGATTCAGTTGGGTTTGAGTATGGATATGGATTTGGCTGTTGCAAAGTTAAATTTGGCCGGTGTTGCTATGTCTAGACGACGTAAACTAGAAGCTACGAACTTAATTACAGAGGTTAAAAAGCTTGATAAACAAGGTATGCTGAAGGAGCAAATTACCATGATGAAGGAACAAATGAAGAAAATGTAATAATTTTTTAATGATTAATTATGTCTAAAACAGGTATAACTTTTAAAAGCTAGACCATAAAAAAACACTTTCAACCACTTGAAAGTGTTTTTTTTATGCGTTATATTTTACTTACCGACCAACTATAACGTTTAGTAGCCGCTTATAGGTATTTCGATAAAGTATTTTTTATTGTTCATATTTATTAGTTTTTTATCACGCAACCATGGATTATGAATTTTTAAGATTTTGTAATTTATGCCTTGCGATTTTGAAAATTGTGCTAAATCGGAAATGGTGCTGTCTATTTCGATAATTTTGGTAGGAATAGGTTCGTATAGCTCGTTTTTTTCGAGATTAAAGCCGTATAGTTTTGGGTTTTTCATAATCTCTTTTAAGGCCAGGATTCTAAATACGTAGCGTTGGGTTTCGTCGGTTAGCAATAAATCATAATAACTGGAAACTTTTTGAGTTTCTAAACTTTTTGCTATTCCGTTCATGCCGCCGTTATACGAGGCTGCTGCGAGTGTCCAGGTGCCAAATTTTTGTTTTGCTGCCAGTAAATAGTCGCAAGCGGCTTGCGTGGCTTTCACTAAATGATAGCGTTCATCAACGCTCTCATTAATTTCCATACCTTTTTCTTTGCCTGTTTCGGGCATAAATTGCCAAAATCCTTTTGCTCCAGCTGCTGATGTGGCGTTGGTTAAGGCACTTTCGATAACGCATAAATATTTAAAATCGTCTGGTACATTGTTTTGATTTAAAATAGGTTCAATTACTGGGAAATAGCGATTGGCACGTTTTAAAATAAGTAATGTTGAGGAGTGTAAATTGGCATTGACAAGCAGTTCACGGTCAAATCGTTCTTTAACATCGGTTATTGTTAACGGAGTAATTTCGTCAGAAAAGTTTACTGATATTGGAAAGTATTGCGAAGTTCCTTGGTGTTTTAAAATGACTTTTGTGGCAAAAATAAGGAGCGATGCAAACGTAATTATTAGTACTAGTTGGATTGATCTTGACGTGATTTTCATTGTGGTAACATGTGATTTTTTTTTATGCAAATGTACTATTTTTATTTATTTATTATATCAGGTAAGTGCTGGTTAAACCATCTAAATCTATTTAAAATCATCATGTGCGTTCCTCCTTTGACATTGATAAAGTTTTTGATATTTTTTGCTGGAAAAACTTCGTCAGCATCGCCATGAATGTGAATAATATTTGGATCAATTATTGTTCTGTCCCAACAAACTACTTGCTTTATTGCCCAGTCCAAATAACTTTTATCTTTCATTTTTAAATAGCGTTCGTATAATTTAAATCGCTGTTTTAATAAATCACCCAATACATATTTTGATAATAGCTCAACGTTTTCGAGTAACCCTGTTGGAACCATTTTATAGGCTTTTGTAAGTTTTACAATTTTCATTCGCTGGGGTAACTCGTTGTTGCATTTTATACTCGATATTATAATTACTTTTTTTGGATTTACAAATTGTGCCATTTCTTGAACCAAAATTCCTCCGAATGAAACACCAATTAAAACCGAATTATTATGTACAATTAATTTAGACATTTTTTTGGCATAACTTTGTAACGATTCGTCTATTTCAGGAATAAACCAATCTAATAAAAAGCAATCAAATTGGTCTTGTGGCAACTCAATTCGCTCAAAAATTAAGGAGCTTGCAGCCAATCCAGGCATATAATACACGGGTATTTTTGTTGTTTTTTCAGATTTTGTCGTTATATCCATATATTTTCACGAAATTTGCAGAAAAATAATAAATTTTACTTGGGTTTTAGTTAAGATAAGATTATTTAAAAAAATAAAATGGAAATTAAAGACAACACTTTTTCTCGGCATTTTGAAACTGTAAAGAATGGAAATCTAATTATTATGGAATATTCATTTCAAGAAAAAAAAATTTTTTTAACTAAAATCACCAAGCCTGAAACCTTTGATGATGAAGTTTTTATAGACGAATATATTACTGCTGTTTTAGAAATTGCCATTGAACGTAAATTTAAAGTAGTGCCAATTTTACCTCGAATAGCAAAATTTTTCAAACTCAATCCAAATTATAAGGAGTTATTGCCGCCAGGAATTAGGTTGTAAAACAGCGCTTTTAGTACCATTTATGTTTATTTAAAATTTACTTTTATTTAGTAAAACGTTATAGCCCTTTAGCGCTTCAATTGCTTTTTGCGATTTGTAGTCAAAATTTTCTTCATGCAAATCGCGTTCTTTTTTTAAATCAATAATTTTTAGTGCATTATAAAAACGCCTGACGTCTTCGTACGAAACTAATTCTAAAGTTGGAACTTGCATGCTATTATTAGCAGTGTCTTTTGCAACCATCGTAAAGTAACTTGAATTGCAATGCTTTACGTTGCCATTTTGTATGTTTTCAGATTCTACTCGAATACCAATTATCATCGAACTTTTGCCCACATAATTTACAGATGCTTTAAGTGTGACTAGTTCTCCAACTTCTATCGGATTTAAAAAATTTACAGTATCAACTGAAGCGGTTACACAATAATACCCCGAATATTTACTAGCACATGCAAACGCAATTTGATCAAGTAAGGATAAAATATAACCCCCATGAATCTTACCCGAAAAATTGGTGTGTGAAGGCAGCATCAATTCTGAAATTGTTATTTTGGATGATTTTACGGTTTTAAACATCGGTAACTGTATTAAAAATAGTAGTTTATCTGCTGAACGGCGATTTGTCTTTGGCAACAGCAGTAATGTAATAATTGGTATCACCCCACCACGGAAAAGTGCGATAGCGTTCAATATAGCTCACTTTTACGTATTGCCCTTGCAGTATTTTTAAATTTTCGATAACATTGGACTGGTTATCGAGCACCGAGAATTTAAAAATTTGTGCTCCCGAAATGCCTTGACTAATTTCGCCTTCCCAGGTTTTAAAAATATAGCCTTTGCTGCTAAATTTTATCAATTCACCAGACCGAACGCCTTCGCTGTAGCTAGCGTAGTAATTAAAAGCAAAATAGGATGTAATTATCAATAGGAATCCAAGTAGTAAGAATAGTAGTGTTTTTCGTAACATTTTTTAAGTAATTAAATAGTTCAACTTTATTTTATAATAGGTGCTTATTCGGCGAGTAAAGCACGATTTAATATAGTTTCAGGCAATGATTTTTTAGCTTTTGCGCCCATTTTTTTTAATTTTTCAACGCTGGTAATTAGGTTTCCGTTTCCATCCACTAATTTGTTCATTGCACCTTGATATTCTGTTTTTGCCTCTTCCATTTTTTTTCCTAGTTTTAATAAATCGGCAACAAATCCTTCAAACTTATCATACAATGCGCCTGCTTGACGTGCAATTTCTAAAGCATTTTCTTGCTGTTTTTGGTTGGTCCAGATGCTGTCGATGGTGCGCAGGGTTGCCAAAAGTGTTGTTGGTGTAACTATTATAATATTTTTTTCAAACGCTTTGTTATACAACGAAATATCCTCATTTAAAGCGATGGCAAATGCCGACTCTATTGGAATAAAAAGCAACACAAAATCGGGACTTTCCATTTGATATAAATCATTATAATTTTTGCTGCCCAATTGCTCTACGTGACGTTTGAGTGAATTTACATGCTCTTTAAGATGGATAATCTTTAGCAGGTCATCTTCTTCGTTTACGTAACGTTCATAGGCGGTCAGAGTGACTTTTGAATCGACTATCATTTTTTTTCCGTCGGGTAAATTAATTACAACATCCGGAAAAACGCGATTTCCGTCGGCAGTTTCATGACTTAATTGCACAAAGTATTCTCTGTTTTTTTCTAATCCTGATTTTTCCAAAACACGCTCTAATATTAATTCTCCCCAATTGCCCTGCATTTTGCTATCGCCCTTTAACGCTTTTGTTAAATTCAATGTTTCTTTGCTCATTTGAGCGTTCATTTGCCCTAAATTAATAATTTGTTCTTTTAAACTTGTGTGTTGAACCAAGCTTTCTTTGTGCGTGTCTTCGACTTTTTTTTCAAAAGACAGAATTTTTTCATGTAAAGGCGACAATATTATTTTTAAATTTTCTTTGTTTTGTTCCGTAAATTTATTTGTTTTTTCTTCTAAAATTTTGTTAGCAAGATTTTCAAATTCCTTGGTAAATTTTTCTTGCAATTCATTTACTTCTTGTTTTTGCTCTTTGTTACGATCCCATAAATTTTCGAAGTCAGTTTCTTTTTTAGTCAGTTGAATTGTTAAAGCATCTTTTTCATTTCGTATTATTTCTTTTTCATTATTAGACTGTAAAAGTTGCTTCGAAGCCAATTCGCGCTCGTGAAACAGTTGCTTTTCGAACGTTATCTTATCTTGAATAAATTGTTCTTTTTGTTGAAGAAACTGATTGTTTAGCCCACTAATTTTTTCTTGCAATGATGCAATTTCAGATTTTGAACCGGACGAAAAAAGAAATTTCCCAATAAATAACCCTAACGGAAAGACAAGTATAAAAACAAAAAAAAGTGGAAAATAAGAAACCATTTTATAAATTTTAGTATGTAAAAGTAGTAAAATTTGAATTGCTCTCCTACTCAAAATAATTTATATTTGCTCAAAATAAAATTGTGCTTGACGTTCACAAATTCTTTTTATAATTATATACAACAAATGCAACACCAACATTATATTATGTACAAACCTTATGGCTATTTGTCGCAGTTTATTTACGCGTTAAAACGAAATAAAAAGGTACTCGGTGAACTATTTAATTTTCCGCCCAATACTATGGCAATAGGACGGTTAGACGAAGATTCGGAAGGATTACTTTTACTGACTACCGATGGTATGATGAGTGAGATGGTTCGGAGCAAAAAAGTTGAAAAAGAATATTACGTACAAGTTGACGGAATTATTTCTGGCCAAGCCGTTACACTATTAAAAAGTGGCGTTTTAATTTGTAACAAGGGCACAAAATACGTTACTAAAAAATGCAAAGCCACTATTTTAGAAGTTATTCCTGCATTTCCCGAAAGGGCAAAAAAAATCAGAGACGATCGTCATGGTCCAACCTCGTGGATATCGATTATAATTACTGAGGGTAAGTTTCGTCAAGTGCGTAAAATGACTTCGGCAGTAGGATTTCCTACATTACGCTTAGTTAGAATTAGAGTAGGATGCGTATATTTACAAAATCTACAGGCTGGCGAAGTGCGCGAGGTTACTAGTTTTTTCGATGCCAGTCAAAATAGCTAACACCAACTTTTAAATAATAAATTAAAATGTTAAACGTAGTTTTAATAGAACCCGAAATTCCAAATAATACAGGCAATATTGGTAGGTTATGTGTGGGCACAGCATGTCGATTACATTTAGTGCACCCCTTTGGATTTGTTATTAACGACAAAAATTTAAGACGCTCAGGATTAGATTACTGGGTTCATTTAGATGTTACCGAATATGAAAATATAACTAGTTGGATGCAAGTTATTTCTGATAAATCGAGGGTTTTTTTAATGAGTTCACATGCTAAGGAATCTATTTATAGTGCTACCTTTAAGGACGAAGATTGGCTTGTTTTTGGCAAAGAAAGTAGCGGACTAAGTCACGAAGTTCTGTCGGCTTTTGACACTCATTTGACTATTCCTATGAGTACTTTAATTCGGAGTTTCAACATTGCAAATTCGGTTGCATTTGTAGTAGGCGAGGCAAAACGGCAATTAAATTTAGGTAATCGTGTGTAGCCAAAAGTGTAACACCAACCGTATTTTTTTATGCTGTGCGTACTTTTATGTCAGGTAAAGAATTAGTAACCTTTAGGCTATTGTTATTAGGGCAAATGCATTAAAATCCTAGAATTTTCCTAAGGAAATTATTATCCCAAGCTGCTTTGAGTCTTTGAGTTTTAATACTTATTTTTGTTGAGTCTTCATTTTTGAGCAAATTTAGAGCAATTTTCTGTGCTTGTGCAAAATTTTGAGCTGCATTGTTGTCTCTTT
>JAYVGC010000002.1:0-42832 GCA_043772535.1 Flavobacterium sp.
GGAACTATTAAAAACAATACCATCCTCAAAACCCAATATCAATCACAACAGGAAATGAAAAATGATTTATTTAGATTTCTAATCTTCTATAATATTAACAGAAGACACGGTTCAATAAGAAAAGAACTCAAAGTAAAAATACCTTTCAATGCTGTAGAAAAATGGTGTCAATTAAAACCTGAAATATTTAAAATAACACCCACACAATTTAAATATAATATCCTAACTTTGAATCAAAATTAAATCAACTCACAGCAATAACGTTGTGAAACTCGACAGCTAGATACTATTTCGAGGATGAAAGTATTAAAAAAATTATACTTCAAACGAAATTCAGCGAAATCCAATGTAGATAAAAGCAATGTAAGCTAATCACTAAGGCATTTTGCAATAATGATTAGCACGTAGTTATATTAAATACACAACCGCTTTCAAAAAGAGGTTGCAATTGCCACAAAATCATCCGCTTTTAACGCAGCACCACCTATTAAACCGCCGTCAACATCGGATTTTCCAAAAATTTCTTTGGCGTTATCTGGTTTCACACTGCCTCCATATAAAATAGAAACTTGCTCAGCAATAGCGCTTCCGAAAGTATGGCGCACTGTTTCACGAATAAATGAGTGCATTTCCTGAGCTTGATCAGGGCTTGCTGTTTCGCCAGTACCAATTGCCCATACTGGCTCGTACGCCAAAACTATATTTGCCCAAGAATTATTTGAAATATGAAATAAGCCATCACGCAATTGATTTTCAACTATAACAAAATGCTGTTTATCTTGCCGGTCTTTTAATTCCTCGCCAAAACAAAAAATTATTTTCATTTCGTGTTTTAATGCCGTCGTAACTTTTCGAGAAATAATTTCATCGGTTTCATTAAAAAGTGCTCTTCGCTCACTATGACCCAAAATAACAGTATTCACTCCAACGCTTTTTAACATATCAGCCGAAATTTCTCCGGTGTAAGCACCATTTTCGTTTTGATGCATATTTTGTGCGGCTACCTTAATTGCAGTAAATTCAAGGTGATCAACGGCAGAAGCCAAATTGATAAATGTAGGTGCAATTATAACGCTAACATCCAAATTATTTGGTAATTTAGCTATTAATTCATTTATTAAATCTTCTGACTCTTCGCTATTCTTGTTCATTTTCCAGTTACCTGCAACAATTTTTGTTCTCATTATTTTATAGATTTTAAAGTAGTATAAATGGTGTCAAAATCGGTTTCTATTGCTCGATATAAAACTATGTTTTGATTTTTATCAATAATCATATATCTAGGAATCCAATCTAAATCGATTGATTTTCCAAATGCACCTTTCATCATTTTAGAATCATTTACCCATATGTGCTCGCCTTTTAAATCGTGTTTTTCTATGCCCGCTTTCCATTTATCAAATTCTTTATCCATTGATATGAATAGATAAATTACATCCGGATTATTTACTTGCAACTCTTTCATTTTTGGCATCGCTTTCACACAATCACCGCACCACGACGCCCAAACTTCTATTACAATAGTGTTTCCTTTATACTTTTCGATAACATCTTTAAAAACAACTTCTTTGTTATTTATATCGATGAATTTCATCGCTAAAGTAGTTTTTGAAAAATTTTTCTGTGCATTTGAGCAGGATAAAACGCCAAAAATTGTGGCGAGTAATAAAATTGTTTTTTTCATATAACTTGTTTTTAAAGAGTATTAGTTTGTTTTATAAATTTAAATTATCACTATCAAGATAATGCACTTTTTGCACAATAGTTCCTTTGTTTAAAATAACGATACTTGGGTTGGCTCGTTCAATAGTTTTGAGGGCGGTTGCATCACAAAAGTAAAAATCGAATTTAAAATGATACGCTTTCTTAAATTCTTCGATGGTTTCATTACTCGAACCCGTTATTGCCGCAATTTTATATCCTTTTGCTTTTGCTAACATTTCAAGTGCGTTTAATTTTTGTAATCCTTCCCTGTCCGATTTTTTTAAATCATAAACCACAAATAATACTACTTTTGGTTCGTTCAAAAATATAGATGCATAATTGGCACCCTCTTTTTCCATAGCAAAATCGTGAATTGGTGGCTTATAACCTTCTACTATAACTTTGTCAATTCGATCAATATACTTAGCACCTGCTGGAATTAAATTTAATTGTTTGTCTGTAAATTCTTTTTTAACGCCGTTAACTTCATATATAAAAATCATTTGAGTAACTGCTTGTGCTGCATTTTTCGGGATTTCCATACCTTTTTGAATGTTAACCCCAACTGCATAGGGACGAAAATCTTTGACAGGTAAATGATGAAGTACATAATATCCTAAAAAAATACAAAAAAATAAACTGAGCAAAACCAAACTATTTTGAATAGTATTTTTAAATAATGGTTTAACTAAATTTTTATTTATTAATAAAATTGCTATAAAAAACAGCAAAACTACATCTTTTGTAAATGATTGCCATGGGGTTAATTTTAAAGCATCGCCAAAGCAACCACAATCTTTTACTACATCAAAATAAGCGGAGTAAAAGGTTAAAAAAGTAAATAGAATTATTAAAATAGCAAGCAACCAAATGGTAAAAGTTGATTTATAACCAATAAGTAACATCACGCCAAGTACTATTTCAAGGCTCACTAAAAATAATGCTAAACCCAACGAAAAGGGTACAAAAAAGGGGATATTAAATACGGGTTCGCTAAAATACTCCGATAATTTGTACGAAAACCCAATGGGGTCATTTAGCTTAATTAATCCTGAAATAATGAATAGAATTCCAACAAAGATTCGTGAAAATTGCGAAAGGATGTTTTTCATGTTTTATTTATTTTGATACTAATATATTAAGATATTTCAAATTATACTACTTATTTTTTCGTTAAAATTAAAGCAAATACGGCATAATTCAACATATCTTGATAATTGGCATCAATTCCTTCAGAAACCAATGTTTTGCCTTTATTGTCTTCAATTTGCTTCACACGAAGTAGTTTTTGTAAAATTAAATCGGTTAAAGAACTGACTCTCATTTCGCGCCACGCCTCACCATAATCGTGGTTTTTGGCTTCCATTAAATTTTTAGAAAACGCAATTTTTTGATCATATAAAATTTTAACTTCTTGTAAATTCAAATCGGGCTGGTCTACAATTCCTAGTTCAATTTGAATTAACGCCATTACGGCATAGTTTATAATTCCTATAAACTCTGCTGTTTCGTCTTCATCAATTTTACGTATATCGTTTTGTTGCAAACTTCTAATTCGTTGCGTTTTAATGTAAATTTGATCGGTTAATGATGGCAAACGCATAATTCGCCATGCACTGCCATAATCTTTCATTTTTTTTATAAATAATTGTCGACAAATGCCAATTATTGCATCATATTCTTGCGAAGTATTGTTCATTAAATTTTATATTTGTAACGTTGTACAAAAGTACTGATTTTAATTCTAAAAATCGAAAATCTTAATTCTTAAAATCACATGACCATTAACTGCAAAGGCACATTAATAGATTTATCTAATCCAAAGGTGATGGGAATTTTGAATTGTACTCCCGATTCTTTTTATGATGGTGGGAAATTTAAAAATGAGCAGCTTATTTTAAATCAAGTCGAAAAAATGCTATTTGAAGGCGCAACGTTTATTGATTTAGGTGCTTACTCAAGCAAGCCTGGTGCCACCTTTGTTTCAGAAACCGAAGAGTTATCGCGCTTGCTACCTGTTATTGATCTTATTTTAAAACATTATCCAAAAACCTTATTATCAATTGATACCTTTAGAAGTCGGGTAGCACAAAAAGCAATTCACAATGGTGCTG
Source organism: Flavobacterium sp. (assembly GCA_043772535.1). Classification (GTDB taxonomy): domain Bacteria; phylum Bacteroidota; class Bacteroidia; order Flavobacteriales; family Flavobacteriaceae; genus Flavobacterium. Next base: position 3,819 of record JAYVGC010000002.1, read on the forward strand.
CATTGATCAACGATATATCAGCAGGAAATTTAGATGCAAATATGATGCAAATTATTAGTGATTTGAAGGTTCCCTATATAATGATGCACATGAAAGGAACACCACAAACAATGCAAAGTCTCGCAAATTACGACAACATCATTAAAGAAATGCTGTTTTATTTTTCGAAGAAAGTGGCTTTGGCTACGGCTTTTGGAATTAATGATTTAATAATAGATCCAGGCTTTGGATTTGCAAAAACCATTACACAAAATTACGAAGTTCTGAATAAACTAGAGGTATTTAAACTATTAGAATTACCCATTTTAGCTGGAATTTCAAGAAAATCAATGATTTATAAAGTTTTACATACCTCGGCTCAAGAGAGTTTGAATGGAACATCGATTTTAAATACAATTGCAGTGCAAAAAGGTGCCTCTATATTAAGAGTACACGATGTTAAAGAAGCAAACGAATGTATTAAATTATACTCTAACTTTTTATAGCCCAAAAATTGGTGCATTTATATATTATTTGTGATGATACGGTTCGTTTTTTAAAATTGTAAATCCGCGATACATTTGTTCAACCACAAAAAGACGCACCATTTGATGAGAAAAAGTCATTTGTGATAGTGCAATTTTGCCCTTTGCTTTTTTATATACATCGTCCGAAAATCCGTAAGGTCCGCCAATTACAAAAACTAAAGTTTTAATTCCTGAGTTCATTTTTTTTTGTAGATAGGCGGCAAATGCGATACTTGAGTAACTAGATCCTTTTTCATCTAATAAAATTAATTCGTCTTGAATAGTAACTTTATTTAAAATTAGTTCGCCTTCTTTTTCTTTTTGTTGACTTTCAGATAGGTTTTTTACGTTTTTTATATCGGCAATAATTTCTAAATCAAATTTTATATAAAAACTTAATCGTTTAGAATACTCATCAATTAAAGTTTGCAAATTTTTATTATCTGTTTTGCCAATAGCAAGTAGTTTTATGTTCATTTATTTTTTTATAAATATAAAAAAATCCTTGATATTGCTACCAAGGATTTTAAAATTATTGAAATAAATTTATATTAAATAAATTTTACCTCTAACGTTATTGGCACCGAACTTAAAGCCTTTGAAATTGGGCAGCCTGCTTTTGCTCCATTAGCCAATTCTATAAACTGCGCCTCATTCATACCGGTTACACTACCTTCTAAAACCAGTGTAATACCCGAAATTTCAAAACCACCAGTAACCTCATCTAAAGTTACCGTTGCTTTGGTATTTAAATTGTCAGCAACAAAACCAGCTTGTACAATTGCGAAACTTAGCGCCATTGTAAAACAACCCGCATGTGCAGCTGCAATTAGTTCTTCGGGGTTTGTACCCAAAGTACCGTCTTCGTTTTGAAAACGCGATTTAAAACTGTAAGGCGTATTATCAAAAAATTTATTAGCAGTCGATAAAGTACCTTTTCCTTCAACTCCTGTTCCCGTCCAATTTGCAGTTGCATTTTTTTTAAGTGACATAAAATTTAAATTTATAGTTAATATTTATTTTTTTGGTTACCATAAAAACGATAGCAAACTAATTTATGTGGTAAGACCAAATTTCAACCCCCATTTAATTAAAAGCTACGTTGACACTATGAATACCTTTAGCAAAGATACCTTAAAACAAAATAATATCTTTACATGACGTGAAAGTATTAACGTTTATAATACATTACAATTGATGATTTTTCGATTGTATTCAACCATAAGTAATAGCCAACTAGTGCGGCGTTAGCATTAGCATCTAAACCTAGCTTATCGGTTTTTAAGGCATGAACTGTAAACACATATTGATGTATACCGTGACCAACCGGAGGACAGGGACCACCATAACCGTTTGCACCAAAATCGGTTTTACTTTGAATTGCGTTTGTAGGAGCCAAATTTAAAGATAATGTACCTGCTTTTGCAACCAATTCATTTACAGTTGGAGCGATATCAAAAACTAACCAATGCCAAAATCCGCTTCCAGTTGGTGCGTCAGGATCATACATGGTTACTGCAAAACTTTTAGTTCCTTGTGGTGCGTTTGTCCAAGAAAGTTGTGGCGATGCGTTTTCGCCAGTGCAACCAAAACCGTTAAATTCTTGCTTTTTTGTTGATTGCCCACCGATGTCACCACTTTTTAAAGTAAACGTTTGAGCTTGATACATTTGTAGGGCAAATAATGCCACTACTAAAATTACTTTTTTCATTTTAAATAGAATTAAATTAGAGTACAAAATTAGACTACTTTTTAAAAAATAAATAGTGCTAAAAGGTCAAAAAATAGTTTTAAAAGGTCAAACAAACTCCGATTGGTATTTTTTTGGCGTTTTACCAAATTTATGCTTAAAAGATTGCGTAAAACTTGATAAACTTTCATACCCGACGGTTAAATATATATCGCTTGGACGTTCTTTATCAACCACCAATAATTGTGCCGATTTTTCTAATCGCTTTTCTTGAAACCAACGACTTGGTGGCGAATCGTACATTTTTATAAATTCTCTTTTGAATGTAGATAAACTCATGTGAGATAAAAAAGCCAATTCATCTAACGTTAATTTTGAAAAAATGTTACTTTCTACAATATTTTGAAGTGTCGCATTTTGCTTTATTGTGGGTTGGGTAATAAAAAAATTTATAATTGAAGCATCATATTTTTGAACAAGGTACAGCAAAATTTCTTCTAATTTTAATTTTAGAATACTATTTGAAACACCTTCATTGGACTGTAACAAAAGACGCACAGCAGAAACAAAATTGCGAATAAATTTATCATATTTCAAAACGACAAAAGGAGCTTTACTAACTGATTTTAAATTATTTACAGCAACGAGGTCTACATATTTTTTCTGAAAATCGATAATAAATTTATTGTCGAAAAAAAATAGTAAACTGGCATACTTTTTATTTACAGATAGTGTTTCAGTCATTAAACAATTACCTGATTCGGCTAGAACAAATTCTGAATCTGAAATAATTTGCGAATAATTATTATGAAACAACTCTTTTTTACCTTCTATTACAAAACTAATTAAATTGGCACTGAGTTGTATTTTACTTTTTTCTGTAAATAAATTATTTGCAAAATAGTGCACCACTATTTCGGGCACATGATGGACGTTATTTATAAAAACGGCGGGTAGTGCTACTTTTTTCATTAATTATTTTTACAAAATAATTACAAATTTAATTATAAAAATTGTTTCTAAAAGTTCATTTTATGAAAAAATTATAAAACCTTTTAAATTTCTTTAAAAGGTTTTATAATTTGAAGATCGCTACTATCTAGTTTACGACTACCTTTTTTGTAATAGATTGATTTTCTGATGCTAATTTTAGGAAATAAAACCCTTGTTGTATATTATCTATTGAAAAAGTTTTATTTTCGAAATTGGGTTTTTTAATTTCTACTACTAATTGACCATTTATATTGAATAACTGAATGTTATCAATTAAAGTAGGGCTTTCAATCGAAATTTTATGATTATTAGATGGATTGGGATAAACAGTTGCTGTTGCTAAATAATCGTAATTTTCTGTTGCTAAATTGGCACCCCAAACTGCCACAACCATTTGTGGATTATCAATATAAGGATTTCTATTTCCTTGTCCATTTGAATTATAATATATTACATTGTTACGGTCTATTTCTTTTTGGCTAATCGGATCGTTAAGATGCCATTGGTATAACATATTTAAGGCCCATGATTTATAGCAGGTTGTATTTGTGCCATCTAAAAAATTAGAACCATTTGCTGTATCTAAATTTTGCCAACTCGCAATTAGGTTTTCATAGCAAGTTGCCATATAAAAATAATTTCTGGCTACATCACCTTTAAATTCATCGGCGGGTTCGAAAACAACTAAACCAGCTGGCGCGCCTGGGGTATTGTTTACGCCTAATTTACATGTGGTAGGATAATTAGCAGGAATTGTGTTGTTTGCTGCTGAAACAGTACCATAACAATAATTCGACCGAAGTCCATTAATTTTTTTATCTGTTGGCATTACATGAAATGCATCGCAACCGGGGTCTGACGAGGTTGAACCACCGAACCAACTTTTAGGGAAACTATGTTCTCTATTAAAACGCTCGCAGGGATTGCTACCTAAAGTACCATTGTCTTGATTACCGCCCGAAGCGACCGTACCAAAAACCAAATTACAAGAAGAGTACATGTCCCAAACTTTACCATCGCTCCTTTTATCTGATAACGGATATAAAGTCCACAAGCCAGAATACGTTAGGTTTGTGTGCGTTGCAATGATATTTTTTAATTGTGTTTTTAAGACGTACCCTGTTCCTGTGGCGGCAGCATAATATCCGGGTGGAACTTGCGCAAATGCAAATCCGACAGTAAGTACTAATAAAGCGTAAATTTTTTTCATAATAATTGTAGTAGTTTTAAATAATATTTTATAATTTTCGTTCGAGTAATGCCATGTAAAATCCATCAAACCCGGATTGATGTGCTAGGAGCTTTTTATCTTGCACAAAAGTAAAATTTTTTCCTGATTCGGTTGTTAAGAAATGATTAATTTGTAATTCGTTTTCTGACGGTAGTATGGAGCACGTTGCATAAACTAGTTTGCCGCCTGGTTTAACCATTTTAGAGTAATTTTCTAAAACTTCTGCTTGAATTTTTTTTATATTTTCGATAAACTCAGGTTGTAATTTCCATTTAGCATCTGGATTGCGTTTTAAAACACCAAGTCCACTGCAGGGCGCATCTATTAATACTCGATCTGCTTTTTCGTGTAATTTTTTGATAACCTTGGTCGAATCTATAATGCGATATTCGATATTAAAAGCACCGTTTCGTTTGGCACGAAGCTTTAACTGCTTTAATTTACTTTCGTATAAATCCATGGCAATTAACTGTCCTTTGTTTTCCATAAGTGCAGCCATGTGCAGCGTTTTGCCGCCGGCACCGGCACAAGTATCTACAACTTTCATACCTGGTTTTACATCTAAAAAAGCGGCAACTAGCTGTGAGGAGGCGTCTTGCACTTCAAAAAAACCGTTTTTAAAGGCATCGTTCATAAAAACATTTGCTCGTTCTTTTAAAACAAGTGCATCAGGTTGATTTTCTAAATATTCTGTTTCGATGTTTAAATCCATCAAAATATTTCGTAAATTTTCTTTGGTAGTTTTTAAGGTATTGGTTCTTAAAATTACTTTTGCTTGCTGGTTTTGAGCTGCAATTTCTTTAGCCCAGATGTCTTCTCCAAGTTCTTTGACACCCAATTCATCCATCCAATCAGGAATAGATTCGCGTAGTACTCGAATTTTGGATAATTCGTCAAAGCGTCCTTTTATTTTACGCTCTGGAGTACCTTCAAGTTGTCGCCAATCTGGAATTTCAAAACCTCGCATTACTGCCCAAGAGGCAAACATGCGCCATATATTATCGCGCACAAATGGGGCTTTTACTTCGGCAATTTCTGCATATAGACGTTTCCACCGTACTATTTCGTAAATTGTTTCGGCAACAAATTTTCTGTCGGCACTACCCCAACGTTTGTCTTTTTTGAGTGCTCGTGCCACAACTTTATCGGCATATTCACCATCGTTAAAAATGGCGTTTAGGGAGTCAATTGTGGTGTAAACTAAATTTCTATGTAATCTCATTTTAAATTTTATTCGGGTGGCAAAGGTATTGCTTTTATATACAACATTATAGCTTTATTATAAAGCTTTACAAATTTAAAAATTGCGTACTAATTTGGTTAAGCTTATTCGCTTTTTTTATAACTGATTTTGTTAAAAAACGGGTGTGCGTTAGGGATTGTAGTGAAAATCCTTTTTTTAAGCTTTTTTTGCTTTAAAAAAGATTGTAACGTAAAGCCCGACCTGCAAGGTAACGCCCAAATTGCGCTATTTAATCTTGTTGGTTGCCAAAATAAGGTTAATAATTAGCTTGGGTGGCATTCGACACGGTTCATATTTATTATTTCGGGGGGATGCAGCACCATTGGAAATTGCTCGATTTTTACAGAAGAGCTGTCGAGTCCAAATCCTTTTTCTTCTGACAGACTAAATTTTTTCAGAAAGAAATAGGTGCTCATTACAATATTTTCAAACCACGTTAAATCGCTGTCGTTTGAAAGAAATTTTTCTGACAGGACAAACTTAAAGTCGCCTAAAATATTGTTTTTATTTAACGATTCGTAGCGGCTCGTAATATCAACTTCGCCTTTGCTAACCATATCTTTTATTACTTCTTTAAACATTAAATTTATTTTTGTTGGTTCTCTAAAACCTAAGTAAAAATCGACTCTATAAATATCATCTTTGACGATTTCGGTAACTCGATATTCTTTTTTATATGGTTCGCTTAAAATATTGACATGAATGAACCAATATATATCGGAACGCTTAGGTCGTTTTTGTAATATGGAATACATTACTTTTTGTTCAATTTCGTCGGTTCGCGTTGAGTTGGTCATGTACACTAAATGTGTGGCATATTTTGGTATTGATAGATCGACGCTTAACTCTGCTAATACTTTTTTATAATCAGCTATTTTAACAATTTTGGTATACGTTTTGTTGATTTTTTTGGCCAAATACCAGGTGGTCATAACAAGTATTAGCGCTGTTGCGATGCCAAGAGTTACATTACCACCATGGGGGAATTTATCTAAATTGGCTATTAAAAAGCTTACTTCTATTACTAAATAAAGTGCTATTAATGGTACGATTAAAAATAAGGATACTCGTTTCATTATTAGATAAAAATTCAACAAAACCGTGGTCATTATCATACACAATACAATTGCTAAGCCATACGCTGCCTCCATTTTACTTGATTCTTCAAAACGTAAAACGATGCCGACACAGCCGATAAATAATAACCAATTTATAGATGGAATGTAAATTTGACCTTTAACATCAGTTGGGTATTTGATTCTAACTTTGGGCCAAAAATTCAATCGAATTGCCTCATTTATTAAAGTAAATGATCCGCTGATTAGTGCTTGAGAAGCAATTACTGCTGCTAATGTAGCAATTACAATTCCGGCAGGTTGAAACCAATTTGGCATTATTAAATAAAACGGATTTGCATTAGCTGGATTTAAATTTGTTAAGGTTTTACCTTGGTGCAAAAGTAGATAGGCTCCTTGTCCAAAATAATTTAAAACCAGCGTTGCTTTTACAAACATCCAACTTATACGTATGTTTTTTCGACCGCAATGGCCCATGTCAGAGTACAGTGCTTCTGCTCCTGTTGTACATAAAAAAACGGCTCCAAGAATATAAAAACCTTGTGTGCTAACATTGGTAGTCAATAAATGAAAAGCATAATAGGGATTGATTGCTCTAAACACATCAAAATTACTACCTATTTGAATACTACCCAAAACACCAAGCATTGTGAACCAAACGAGCATCATGGGTGCAAAAAACTTTCCGACAAGTTTAGTGCCAAATTGTTGAATTATAAAAAGTACAAATAAAATTCCAATTACAATTGGAATGGTTTTAATTTCTGGATTAAAAATCCTTAGTCCTTCGACGGCTGATGAGACCGATATTGGGGGCGTAATGATTCCATCGGCTAAAAGTGCGCTTCCACCTATTATTGCTGGTACAATGAGCCATTTGATTTTGGTTCGTTTCACTAATGCGTACAATGCAAAAATACCACCTTCGCCGTGATTATCGGCGCTTAAGGTGATTAATACGTATTTGATTGTAGTTTGTAATGTAAGTGTCCAAAAAATACAAGAAAGCCCTCCTAAAATTAAATCTCTAGAAATTTTATCGGTACCAATAATTGCCTTCATTACATATAACGGTGAGGTGCCGATATCTCCATAAATGATTCCAAGGGTTATTAATAATCCTGCGATAGACAATTTAGAATGAAGCTGTTGATGGCTGTGCGAACTCATAAAATTTTATTAAAAGAGTACAAATGTATTCTATTTTTGAAAACTGAAAATAAAATTTGCAAGAATTTATTAACTAAAATTGATTTATTTTCATTTTATTTGATTTATGAATGTGATGAAGGAAAAAAACAATAAAAATAAAAATAAGATGATATCTAAAAAAGCACTTTTAATAGTTATGTTATCCATTTCATGTACATCTGTTTTAAAAAATAGTAACAAGGTCATTTCGAAAGTTACCATTGATACTTTATTACTTGAAAAAATAAATATTAGAGCGATTTCTGTATCTGGCAACAAAGTTTTTTACGCTGCTGATAAAAATCGGGTAGGTTTTATAAATGTGTTAAGTAATAAAAAAACGGTTTGTGCAATACGTCAGGATTCCTTAGTAATCGAATTTAGAAGTTGTGCTGCCATCAAAGATGCTTTTTTTTCGCTATCGATATCAAATCCAGCACTTTTATATAAATTATCAACTGATTTGAACTCAAAGAAGTTAGTTTATACCGAGCACAATGCCAATGTTTTTTATGACAGTATGCAGTTTTACGACAATTGGAACGGCATTGCTGTTGGCGACCCGATTAATGGTCAGATGAGTATCATTACGACCCGTGATAGCGGTGAAACTTGGCAAAAAAATAGTCATTTAAATTCGCCAAATTTAGCTGATGGTGAAGCTTTTTTTGCAGCCAGCAATACAACTATTTCTATAAAAAACGGAAAAACTTGGCTTGTTTCAGGCGGAGAAAAATCGCGAGTATTTTATTCAGAAGATAAAGGAATGACGTGGAAAATTTTTGAAAGTCCAATTGTTCACGGCGAAAAGATGACTGGTACTTTTACATCTGATTTTTACAATGATAAAATTGGTATTATTGCTGGTGGAAACTATGAAAAACCCGAACAAAATTATCAAAACAAAGCACTTACCGTTGACGGTGGTAGGACTTGGAAATTAGTTGGTGAAAATCAAGGTTTTGGTTATGCATCGTGCATACAATTTTTTCCAAAAAGTGCGGGTAGAAAAATAGTAAGTGTTGGACTAACCGGAATGTATATTTCGGAAGATTTTGGGCTTAATTGGACAAAATTAAGCGATGACAAATCACTCTTCACCCTACGTTTTTTAAATAAAAACACTGCTATCGCCGGTGGAAAAAACAAAATAATAAAAATTAATTTTCAATAAAAAAACCTTATTTTTTGAATAAGGTTTTGACATTAATTGGCAATAATTTCAAAATTCTGATATTCAATTTTTACAATGCTTAACGCTTTTGAATAGTTGATTATAAAATCGATAGTTTGCCGTTTTGGTAACATTTTAGAAGTTGCTAACGTTTTTTTAATGTAAAGTTTTGCCATTTTTTTTAATAATAGATTAAGATACATAATAACGTTGCCACTGGAAGTTTATTGCTTAATTAGTTAATATAATTTTATTTTTTTCTATAACTTTTCGCAAATTTTGCAATGCGTAGCGCATTCGTCCCAAAGCGGTATTAATACTAACTCCAGTTATGTCAGAAATTTCTTTAAAACTTAAGTCTTGATAAATTCGCATCATCACGACTTCTTTTTGATCGTTTGGAAGCTCTTCTAATATTTTTTGTACGTCATTTTCGACTTGAAATGCGATTAAAGTTTGTTCTATGTTCATTGTTTTATCAGAAATCAGTGAAAAAATAGAAAACTCTTCGGTTTCGCGAAGCATAGGCATTTTATTATTTTTTCTGTAATGATCAATTATTAGGTTGTGTGCAATTCGCATTACCCATGGTAAAAATTTACCTTCTTCGTTATATAACTTTGTTTTTAAGGTTTTAATTACTTTGATAAATGTATCTTGAAAAACATCGTCTGCAACATCTCTATCAGATAATTTGGAATAAATAAATCCATAAATTTTTGATTGATGCCGATGAATTAGTATTGATAAAGCATTTTCGTTACCATCGATGTAACTTTTTACCAATATACCGTCAGGAGTTTGAATAGTAGCCATAAAATTACTTTTTAGTTGTTTGAATCGGGTTTTCTAAAAGTAAATTTGATGTATAGGCTGTCTCTATTTTAAGATTATATTTAACAAATAAACACAATTGTTTCATAACAAACAACAGTTGCTGCGAATTTTAACATTTTAAATGAAATAAAATACATGCAAACAAATAAAATCGACAAAAAAGTACTATTAAGATACTTTTTTGTCGAAATGTTTTAAAAGTTTTATTTTTTGTTTTTTAAAAAATAGATCCTAAGAAAAAATAATTATTTAACAATCATTTTTCTTACACTTCGTTTATTATCAGAAAAAACTGCTAATAAATAAACGCCTTTAGCCAAATTTTTTACATCTATTTTTTTTGTATCCTCAGCAGTTTCAGTTATTAAGGCACCAAGCATATCAAAAATTTGTACTTTATCGATGGTACTTTCCGAAGTAATCATTACATATTCATTTACTGGATTGATAAACGAAAATGAATCTGTCTCATTTAAGCTGTTTATTTGTAGCGAACAATTATTCCCTACAACATAAGAAATGTACCTAGTTACAGATAATCCTCCTGCATAAGCAAATTTAACTGCATAATTTATCGTTGAGCCAACGGTTAAACCAGTAACAGTTTTCGTAAAAGTATTTCCTGATACATTTGTCATTTGAGTTTCTGAGAAAGGCGTTTGGTTCCATAAATACGCAACTACTCCTACTCTATTTGTGTCTAATAATTGAAAGGTTATTTTTACATCGTTTCCTAAAGTTTCAAATGCATAATTATAACCAGCCGTGAACGAACCTTGCGTTGCAATCGTATCTGTGCCTGAGCATCCAATTGTTCCTGAAGTTAAGGCATTTAAAACAAGCGGGTTATTAGCTGCCGGATTTGTTGCAATGTCTGTTGCGGTTATTGTAAAACTATAATTGGTATTAGCTGTAAGATTCGGTATAATCACCGATTTTTGAACACCAGATGGATTTGCAAAAGAAATAGTTGAACCGCCGTAGTTTACATTATACACGACGGTGCCTGAATTATCTGTTCCGTTTAATAATAACTCAATTGTAGAACTCGTTATTGCTCCTACCGATGCAGTAAAGTTGGTTGGACTTTGCGTATCGACTAATGTGTTTTGATACACTCGTACATAATCTACTTCCATCGATGCTTGATTAAAATTTGCAGGTACTGTACCTGCAATTCCGCCTAAAGCAATATTCAAGAGCAAATATTGTTCCGCATTAAAAGGCCAATTACTTGGTGTTTTAACCGCCGGGTTATACGTATAGAAAAGTACACCATCGAGCAAAAATGAAATTTGAAAAGGTGACCAATTCATCGAGTAAACGTGATAATCTACTCCTAAATTATTTGCAATAGCGCCCCCTATATTTGTGGTGTTTCCAAAAGAAGACGGTGTATGTAGGGCGCTTTGTATATAATTTGCTGGTTGTGATGGAGTAATTCCATATTCCATTATATCAATTTCGCCGCACGCAGGCCAATTTGCAGTTCCAAACGCCGCGTCAAAAAAAGCACCATCTTCATTTACATTTTTTCCTAACAACCAAATTGCTGGCCACAATCCTTGGTCTTTGGGCACTTTTGCTCTAACATCGACACGACCGTATAAAAAGGCAAACTTTGAATTTAACCGTGCAGAGGTATATTGTTTGGTGATTCCTAGATTTGTATATGGTTCTTTTTTTGCAACAATATTTAAAAAACCACCATTAACGAACGAGTTTGCTTGTTGATCGGTATAATGTTGTACCTCGCCATTAAACCAACTTCCGCCAGCTGGCAATTGCGTTTGTTGAAACCATTTACTCGCATCAACTGGACCATTAATGCTGCACTCATCAGACCAGACTAAATTATTATAAACTACGTCTACTTGAGAAAAACAATTTTGAGAGAGTACAAATAGCAGTGCTACAATGTGTTTGAAGGTATTTTTTTTCATGGTTGCTTAATATTTTAATTTTTCGTTTTTATCCCAAATGCCCCAGTACGCTCCTACTTCACCTTCTGCTCCTACTTTCCAAGATTCATCAAACGAAGCGAAATAGAAGATATCAATATTCTCTTCTTTAGACCATATTTGCGAATTGATAAAATACTTCATTGCATTTTCATGCGAAGGATGTGAATCTTTAAAACTTTCACCTTTACTTGGCCAACCCGTTTCAGTAATTATCACTTTTTTTCCATAGGCTGTACCGCTAGCTTGATGAAACATACTTTTCATGTGAGCCAACGAATAATCAATTGTACTGCCCTCCCAGTACGGATAACAATTGGTTAAAATTATATCGCAAGCCGCTGTAATTCTTGGTTTTATGGTAAACTCATAATAGGCATCTACGTATCCGACTGGAATATTAGAAGGAATTTCACTTTTAACTTTAGCGATAAAATCGAGTAATTCATCTTCAGTCAAGTCTTTTCTGTACATAACCTCATTGCCGACGGCTGCAATATCAACATACCCTTGGTTTGCAAGTTTAATTAATCCTGCGATTTCTTTGTCATTAACCTCAGGATCATCACCCAACCAAGCACCAACTAATGTTTTTATTCCTAATTCTCTGGCTATTTTCGGAATAAATTCATTGCCTTCGGTACACGAAAAAGAACGAATCCATTTGGTATACGGTGCAATTAATTTCATTCGACGCCGTACTTGCTCTTCTGAAATGATATCGCCAGGTTTTTGTCCATCTTCGTACAAACTAAAACAAAGTCCATGCATACCTGATTGTAAAACCTCGCTAAATATAGTAGTAATATCCTTGGTAGATTTTTCAGTAAAATCAAACCCATTTGTATAGTTTGGATTGTTATAATCGCTTGAATCAGCGTAATCAAGATAATCTTTTCTAAATGACATAAATAGTTATTTTAATATTACAATTCTCCTCTGCGGGCAACTAATTCTGCTTTTATCTCTTTGGCTTTATCTTCAGAAAGACTATAATTTCGCATTACCCAAATTGCTATAGCGGCAGTAATTATTGGTACAAAAATATCAAATAATCGTAGACTAGTCATTGTTTGGGCACTTTGAGTCGCTTTTCCGGCATCAAAACCAATAACTTCTAATACCCAACCAGCTAATAATAGGGCAATTCCTTGCCCAAGCTTAACCATCCACCAATAAATTGCACCAAAAGTACCTTCTTTTCTGGGCATTCCATTTTCTAATTCATCTAAATCGCAAACATCAGCTGTCATGCTCATCATTAAGGTAAACAAACCCCCTAAACCAAATGCTATTAACGGCACCGGAATAAACATCAACCATGGATTGCCCGGACTAAAGCCCCACCATTTTAATCCGTATCCAATAATTGAAAGAAAAGTGGTAATAATGAATGCATTTTTTTTACCATATTTGTTAGAAATACTGGTTACAATTGGAATGATTAAAAAAGCGGTAATGACTGCGGTAATTGTGGAAAACCATGCAGGCCATGAACCAGCCAAACCATAGTCTCCGTTAAACATGTAAAAAACAATTATAAAATAACTAAAAGAAGCCACCATTTGAAAGCCGTTAAAAACTAAAAAAGTTGCCGCACATAATTTCATAAAAGATTTATTTTTAGAGATTAATCCGATACTTTTGAATAAGCTTGTAAGTTCACTAAATATACTTCCTTTTTTATGATCTCTGTTTTGTAAATTAGTTTGATCCATTTCTTTACAAAATAATGCGGGTAAAACGCCTAAAAGCATGCATGATATACCTACAATAACTGATAATTTATGAACTCCTTCTGCTTGTGTTTTAAATAAAGTTGGGTCAGCAATGATCACCCAAAACCAAGGCACAATCATCCATGCTACTTGACCAATTGTTTGTGAAAATGCCATTAAACGGGTTCGTTCTTTATAATCGGAAGTCATTTCGTATCCTAAACCAATAAGCGGTGTGGCAAATAAAGCATTACCGGTAAGAAAAACAAGTGAAAATATAAGAAAATACCAAAAATTATAAGCTTGTGTATCGTTTGGGTCTAGTTGCCACAATACGATAAAGAATAAGCCACTTAAAATTGAGCCTACAAAAATAAAGGGTCTTCTTCTTCCCCATTTTGAATTTGTATTATCAGATAAATGTCCAATTATGGGATCAATTATGGCATCATAAATTCGGGGTAATCCACCTAATATTCCTGCATATATAGGATCCATTCCAAATGCTGTTAATAAAAAGAATGAAAAAACGCCCAACGCACCTGGAAACAAATTATTTACTAAATGTCCGGCTCCAAAGGCTGCTTTTTGCCCAAAAGGTACTTTATCTCTATTGGTTGCAGGTGACGGTTTGCTTGTTTGAATTTCTGTCATAATAGTTGGTTTTTAAGATTTAATTACCACAGTTTGCAAAGCTGTTGCGTTGATGGAAATAGTTTTTATTTGGTTGTTACAATGTATTTCTAGTGTTTGACTTTGATTTGTTGGATTAAAAACAACCAATGCAATCGAACCGTCTAAATTTTTTACAGCTGTTGTCATAATTTCTGAACTAGTACTTGTGGTGCAACCAATTTTGATGCCGCCTGGGCGAATAAATTTACTAAAATGTGCCATGGTATAATAAAGCGGTGTAATATAAACCTCGTCTTTATCTGGATCAACAATTATTGGTGCCACACACCAATTTTTAAACCAATTTGGTCCACCTTGTTTGTCAAGCACCATGTTCCAATCAATCCAACCATCAACCCAGTTATTTAGACATCCTATTATATCGGTTGCATATCGATTAACAGGGGCATATTTTGGATGTAAATGTTTGTCTTGTTCAGAAGCCCAATCCCAACCCCAATCCGTGGCCTCTTTTTGCCAGTACCATGCATCGTCTTTCCATTTTGGAATTTCAGAATCGACACAACCTTCTGTTTCAATTAAATATTTGTTGGGTGCTTTATTGTGTGCATATTGCAAAGCCTCTGGAAAATAATCGTACGTACTTTCATACCAGTGTATGGCTGTTCCCGCAAAATATTTAGATGATTTTTCGTCTCTAAACATTTCGTCAACCCATTCTTGGAGTCCAGCTCTATTTTGATCATATCCCAAAATTTTTACGTCACCTTTGCCATCTTTTTCTAATTTTGGACCTAAATAATTTTGAACAAAATCGGTCATTTCTTTTGGAGAAAACAACATACTTTCCCAATTATTGCCATTGCCATGCGGTTCGTTTTCGACTGTTAATCCCCAAATAGTAATACCTTCTTTTTTATAAGCATCGATGTATTTAGAAAAATATAATGCCCAAGTATCGTTATATTCTGGTAATAATTTGCCACCTACCCACGTTTTATTGTCTTTCATCCATGGTGGTGCAGTCCACGGCGAGGCAATAATATTGAAACCCTCTTTTGATATTGATTTGGCTTCTAAAATCATTGCGATTAGATTATTTTTCTTGTCTTCTTCAATCGAAAAATGTGCTAAATTGATATCGTTATCAACCATTGCGTATGCATACTGTTTTAACGAAAAATCGCACGAATTTATATGGGTTCTTGTTAATGAATAATTTGCTTGTTCTTCACTAAAATAAGCATTCATAATTTTTTTTCTATTTCCTGCACTCAATCGATTAAGCAAATAGGCGGACGACTCAGTAAAGGCACCTCCAAAACCAGTAATTGTCTGAAATTTTTCGTTTGGATTAATGTTGATTTGAAGTACATTATTATCAATAGAAAAATCAGTTATTTTAGTTAATGCATTACCAGCAGCAGAAGTTTCGTAAACTTGAACTTGTAACGCATATTTTTTACTTTTACAATTGACCATTGTTAAAATTAATAGCGTGAAAAATAGATGTTTTAATACTTGCATAGCGTTAGTGTTTTGGCGGAATTAAAACTGTTTTCATAAGTGTGGTACTCGAGCCGTTAAACGTTTTATCAATGGAATTTCCATCTCTTTTTAATTCTTTAAATTTATTTTGATCAACATTTTTCCAAAAAACATATTTTGCTTTCCCATCCACAGTAAATAATCCAAAATGATTTTCAGAACCTGCTGTGTTTTTAATGTCTTTCCAAGGCTCATCAAAAGCCTCAAAGAAAAAACATGAAATACCTTCTTTATTTGTCCACATTCTCATAGCATCGTAAAAAAGAGCTTGTTTGTATTCGTCGGATGCTTTTGACCCTTCGTTGCCATACAAACCGTCAGAACTTGAGGCCCATCCCGTTTCGCCGATATGAATAGGTTTGCTTGGATTTATACTTTTTACATAATTTTTTACTGTATTGTACTGCATTTTAGCAAATTCTAAAGAACGATTCATGGTCGTATTTATTTTTTCAATATCAGAAAGCTGTTCGTCTTGTTGTGGAATTTTCCAAAAGTTATCATGGTAATGTGAGTTATGGTAAGGATAGGTATGCATCGAAACGTAATCTACGGCATTAACCAGCGCCTCTAAATCTTTTGTTTTATAGCCGTCATCAGCTCCACCCCATGAGGCAAAATCATCTGAACATGTTATCCACAAATCTTTTGGCAGCTTGCTGTTTTTTTTCAAGTTTTGTAAATGATTAACCCACTTCAAAATTACGTTTGGCTGCACATAGTAACTTGTTGCCCATTTTACCATTGCTTCATTTCCAACGGCAATAATTTTAATAATGTCTGGATACTGGTTTGCTAACCGAACTGCCTCGGCAATTTCTATAGCATTTCGATCACTTTCCACTTCATGATCTGGTTCATTACTTGTCCACGCATTTTTGCAATCAATCCATGCGCCTAACATGACGTACATTTCAAAATTCCTTTTCTCTTTTTTTAGTATTTCAATTGCTTTTAGTACGTTTGCTGCCTCTTGTAAATGAACATTATAAGTACGAATTACTTTTATATTTAGTGCTGCTAGGATGCTTAAATCTTCTTTTATTTCCTCAATTGTAGGTTGCACATCTCTTGTATTTTGTCGATATCCACCGTAACAAATTGCTAAATAGTTTGCATTTCCTAATATATCTTTTGCAGTCACTTTTTTTATTTTTGAAGTATGATTATTCTTTTTATTATCGTTTTTAAATGAAAAAACAAATAAAATTACTACTACAAATGCAATAGATTTAAATATTGATTTTATATACAGTATCATTTTTGTTTTCATTTGATTATTTTAATTCACTTTTTAAAACATGTACAATAATATGATTGATTTCACCTGTTCTTGCGAACATTTTTTTACTTGTTACAGCATCTATAATTAACGCATCAAAACTAGTATTAGAATTATCGTTATATATAATTTCTATACTTATATGATTGGCAATGGTGTACACAATTGGAATTTGACAATATGTAAAACAAATTGAATTGGTCTGTAAGTGAATCGATTTTAAATTGCTGTTCACATCTACATAATTGAAATTTTTATCCTCTGACAAAAATTCGTTTTTACGCAACAAACACGGATTAAAATACACCTTTCCGCTTTTTACAAAAACGCCTAATTCACCAAATCTCGATAATATATCCTCTTTTACTTGCCCTGTCATTCCAGGCTGTTGTGCTCCTTTTCCTGCTGGTGTGTGCGAATACGGATCGGTTGGAAAGGCACCATATAATTCAGGTGATTTGTGTACGCCGATACCCTCATTAATTTCATAATAATGTTCCAATAATTGTCCAATAACATCGGCTGTTTCCTGGTCTTCAACAGCTTTTAAACAACATTCTTGAACAGCAAGTTGTAATTTTGAAACCATGTGCCAATAAATAGATCCCAAACCCTCGTAACCATAAAAAGTGCCGGAGCGGCCTGTAAACGATTTGTGATTAAAAATAGTTTCAAAAACTTGTAAAACATATTTTTTATCGTTTTCAACTTGTACCGCAAATGACGATTTTGCAAGTTCATCTAAAGATTTTTCTAAGTCAGCCGCATTCTTAAAATTTCCATTAAAATGATAATTTCCATTGCAATCCTTTTTAATTATCAGCGTATTTTTAGCTGCAATTAAATTTGTTAACAATGTTGATTTGGCAATGATTTCGCTTGAAATAGTATTTTTTTCGAGAAATCGCGGTAATTTTTTATTTGGATATAAAACATAGCTGTATTGATCATGTCTGAAAAGGGCACTACTTTTTAAACTATCTAAAACCTGTAATGCCTCTTTTGATGATAAATAACCTGAGCTTAAAACAGCAACTTGACCCTCAAGCATTTCGCTTAAATAGGAAATAGAAACGTCATTATTATTTTCTACAGTCATTAAATTATAGGCATGGTACAAGTTATCGTGACGTTTATTTGCATCAATAGAGTGATCAATAAATTTTAAACTTACGTCTACAAATAATTTTAAACCCGCCATAGAATGCGTTCTTTTCTTGCCCCAAAAACCGTTTTGATATACTTGATGGCGGTATTCAGATGCAGATTGACCAATTACGTCTAAAAAAGTTTTTCGGTCGGTATCATTAATTTTTCCTTTTAATGACGGTTCAAATTTTAGTAAATTTTCTCTAATAGTGTGATAAAATTCTACCATTTCATTTGATAAACTTATACTTTGAACGTTTGAATTTTGGAGTATTATTTGAAAATAACTAAGAAACCTTCTCAAATAATAAAGTGTTACCATCGAAACACCATTTCCTACTAAAGCGTTATTTGCATCATTCCATTCTGGCCGCTGTGTATTCAACCAAATGCCACCTTCTGGTATAAAGTTAGACATTTTGGCTAAAACAGTTGCCAACATTTTTTCAATAAAATTAACTTTATAAATGGCACCCGTAGCGTCTTTTAGTAATGTTCCGTCCGCACCAAGTCGACTTCGTTCACTACGAATTTTTTCATCTGCTTTATGATCAAAAGCAATAGTGTCTTTTGGATTTTTTAAAATGTCGTGGTATGTTTTGATGACATAGGGCACATTAGCATATACAAAAATATCAGAATTAAAATATTCTTCTAACTTTTTGGGTTGGTGGTTTTCAATAAATTCTAAAAATTTCAATAAATAAATAATTTGATGATCGCCCCAATACCCAATATACGACCAAGGATTATCCTCTTCAATTGTTTCCCAATCAAAGCCATCTTTGGTTATACGATATGGATTGTACCCATCGAAAGTAGTTGCGTTCAAGAATTTATGAATCATACTTTCTATAAATTCTGGAAAGGAATGTGCTAGAGCTTCCCAATTTTGAAAAATATCTCTCCAGTTACCTTCGTAATCTAAAATTTTAGAACCATCTGTTTCACTTTGGGTGTTAATGGAAAATTTATTCCAAGGTCGGCTCGGATCGCCGTGCCGTCTGCTAAATTTTAATGGTAAATATTCTAAAGCTAGTCGCACAAAATCGGCATTATTTTGCTGTGTAGCAAAATTTTTCAAGGTATTTAAAGAAAATAAGTCAGAAAGTTGCTGTATTTTTTTTTCTACTTTTTGGTAAACCTCCGAATTTCCTTTTTGGATGTATTTTAAAAAATCTTGTTTTTCAATTTGATAGTTACAATCAAAAATTCCACCACGCATAATATTAAAAAGTGTATTTGCAAAATGTCGTGTATCACGTAAATTATCATTGGTGAGTTGCATTGCGTCAGACGATGCATTTAATGCGATAAGATTTCGTGTTCCTAATTCAACGTCGTCATTAATAATTTGTGTCAGATTTTTTTCAGTTTTTAACTTATCGATAATTTGGGCTACATCAGAATGATCTTGATTAACATTGGCAACAATCACCCATTCTTGCTTTGAATTTTCGTTTAAAATAATATCAGAATTTACAAAGTATGCTCCTTTTTCGCCTTTAATATCGTCTTCTTGTATAACTTTTTGTTTTTTTCTGAATTTTGAAAGTTGTAGTGATGAAACTAAATAAATAGGATTTTTGAATCCTAATGACCATATAAAATTACATTTTAAGGCTTCACTTGGTTCTGCCTTATCAACTATTATAGCGCTCAATGCAAAAATTCCTAAGCCACTTTCATGGTGTAATTCGCTTCTTTTATAGGCATCTACAAGATTACTTGCTGCATTTTGCAAATCGCTAGTTACTCCGAAGGGCATAATATTTTGAATTCCATCAAGGACAGAAATTTGATACTTATTTTGAGAATCATTCAGTAATTCTGATTTTCTGACAAAGCCATACATGTTACTCGAATTCCATTCGTACCTGTAGGTAAGTTTTAAATCATGATTCACTTCTTCAAAAATTACTTTATTGCCGTAAAAATTTTTGTACAAGTTTCGCGAAACTGAAAATATATTATGTGAAAATCGTTCAGAAAAAGGTTCCCATACATGTACTACGTTATTATAAACAATTTGAAAAATAGATTTACTGCCCGTACTATCATACGATTCTGTAATTTTATCGTCGGTGTAGTAGGGAAAGAGTGCAAATTCGGCATTTTTTCGACCAGCACTTAATCCGCCGTTACTTGATATAAACATCCAATGATTGGAGTCACTAACAATACTCATAAAAAAAGGACGCATGATGTCGTTATTACTTATTTTATAATATTTTTCATTATTTATTGAAATAACGTCCATTGTTGCGTTTTTGTCGAAAGTACTATCTATTGGGTTTGGGCAATCGTTCATGATATTTTTATAGAATACGTGCGTATATTATTATTTTCGATTAATTGATTAAGAATAATAAATCAAAATTTTAGGCTACTATTTACTTTGTATATATCGAGCACTACTTTAAATTTATTTATAATCATCCCGCAAAAATTACTAATTATCGTTAACAATTTTACGATAATTGATGCATATTGCGGGAAAAATATTATTTAAAATCGGTAAAAAATTGATGTAATTGTTAACCGAATTATTTAAAATTTTTATTCGTAAACTCGCACGTAGTCTACTAACATTGATTGTGGAAAAACAGTTTCGTTATTAGGCGACCCTGGGTAGTTACCACCGATAGCCATATTTAAAATAATATAGAATGGCTTGTTAAAAACCCATTCACCAGTAACTTTAGCGGGAGTTATTTGATTATATAATACATCATCAACATAAAAATTAATATAATTTTCGCCCCATTCTATACCGAAAATGTGAAAATCATTATCAAACCTGTTATTTGGTAAAGTAAAGTTTTTTGTTATTGCGGCACCACCAGCATAATTTGGACCGTGTAAGGTACCAAAAATAGTTGTTGGATTATTGCCAAGATACTCAACCACATCAATTTCACCACATTGTGGCCAAATTACAGTATCAGAATTCGATCCTAAAAGCCAAAATGCAGGCCACAAGCCTTTTCCGTAGGGCATTTTTATGCGTGCCTCTAACCTACCGTATTTTTTTTCATATTTACCTTTTGTTAAAATTCGTGCCGACGTGTAGCCCGACCCCATATAGGCCTCTTTAATTGCAGTAATTTTTAACATACCATTTTGCACCACAATATTTTCAGGTCGATCGGTATAGTATTCGAGCTCACTGTTGCCCCAACCGCCAGCGCCTGTACCAATGTCATAACTCCATATTGCAGGGTTTGGTGCACCTACCGTGTTAAACTCGTCTTGCCACACTAAGTTATTAAGTGTAGTAACTGTTTGTTTTTCGCTTGGTGAACAACCTATTATTAAAAGCAAAATATGTGCTGAAAGAAAAAATTGAATTTTTAATTTATTTGTTAATTTCATGTTTTTGTAATTATATGTTAAAAAAGATATTAATTATACTAGTAAGAAAAAACCTATTATTATTGTATCATAATAATTAAAGCATTTTTGTGTACAAGAAAGATTGATAAAAACTAAAAAATTGTACCATAAAAATATCTTTAAAATCAATTATTTAATTTTTTAATAAAAATAGATATTATCGACCAAGAAAGCTGCGTTATTATTTGATACAAAAACAACATAACCAATATTACTTTTATTTGGTGAGCCAGTTCCGCCTCCACCCGTTGGAAGCGTAAAGGCATTTAATGGTATATTAATACTAACCCAATTATCTTTCACTAATTGACTTGAAACATTAAAACCACCCGCAGTTCCATTATTAGCTCCTATTCCGTTATCAATATTATCGAGACCAAAATCTATTAATTCAACTTTTAAATTTGCTCCGACATTACTTTTTAACTGAATATCTAGATGTAACATGGTCTTATTAGACACATTAACTGAACTATTCCAGGCCAAGCCAACAAAATCAATTGACTGGTAATTTAAATGCTTATTATTTCCAAAAACAGGAATAGAAATAATACCCGTGTTATTACCTGCAAAAAAACCTGGATTAAAATTAGTTACACTTGAATAAAAATCACTAAAAATAGAAATTACATTAGTTTGGGGCAGCACAGGGTTGGGTGCATTTACAAATGCGGCACCAGCATTAATTAATAGCGAACCTATTGCTTGCACATTGTTTAAACTTGCAGTAATTGTTGCAGTACCAATACCAATAAGGGTTACAACACCCAACTCGTTAACTTTGGCTACAGCATTGTTTGAAGATACGAACTTAAAAAAAGACGGTGAGGCAGTTACCGTTTGATCTTGCCCAGAAGGCATGTTATGTGTTTGAGTTAAACCTGTAAGTGTAATTTCGGAGCTAACATAACTTTGCTGCACTACGTTGATACCGTTCATTATTTTCGGTCGTGGCTGACCTATGGTTCCTAATTTCTCAAATTTAAGTTCATCAATCCAAAACGTATAACCAAACCCATTAGTATTTTGCGTACCTGCTGCATATCTTAACATTCCTTTTTCATTTATTAATTTTGATGCATCTGGAATTGGAATTATAATTTTTGTCCAATTAGTACCAATATTAATATTTAACAAAGTTGTTATATATTTATCGGGATAGAAATCTTCACCAAAGCCAATTTGCCCAACAGTTACTCCTTGTGACGCTTTTGCCCAAAAAGTAATCGCATCAAAACCAGATAAATCCCGACCAGCACCGTCAATTCTCAAAATTCCCCCTGCATAATTTCCATTTGGATCACTTGCAAAAGGTACATCAAAACGCATTGATGAAGTACCCTTGTAGCTTACAGTTTGGTCAACAGACCAAGCATACACATTTGATCCAATCGGATTGTTTGCATCTTTACCATAAGGAAAATAAAAATTAGTTCCCATTCCAATTGGTGAGTCGGTAAAAATTTCAGCGGTGTTTACATTTTTAGAAAGCAGTGCATCATCCGCAATATCTCTCGTACATTGTACATTTAAACAATAAATGGTAATCAAGAGAAGTGTTCTTATTGCATTATAATTTTTTAAATTTTTCATTTTATTAATTATTTTAAATTAAAATTTTAAGCTTTGTGATTATGGTTAGAAACAAATTAAACTTAATTGAGACTTAAATTGATCAATTGAAATAGTACCTGCACTCAAATTTAATAAGAGTGATGCCCCAGCATTTGTTAATAGATATTCACTAATTACCGATAAACATCGTAGTTGTGGATTTGTTGAGTATTGACCAAAAGGTACACCAATATAAATACCAGTTGATGCCAGTTGATGAAGATTGTAATCAGCAAATAAATTAAACAACTGTCTGTATACTAAATTATTATTCATTAATTGATTAAAAGTACTTAGATGTACATTTTGTATCCTAAGCATCCAATTAAAAAACGAATCTATAAACGCTTGTTTGTGTATGTGTTCTGATTGAGCTATGTTACCAACAACTGTGATAGACTTATTCAATTGTACAACAAATACTTTTTGATAAAATGATACTATTTCACTTCGTATCGACAAATCATCTGGTAGGGTATAAGAACTGAAAGGCGTTATTCCACTAGGACGATCTGGTGCTATTATATACAAATCATTGTAACTGTGAGTTCGCTGTTCAGCAAGAATTGTATTTAACATATAAAGAGGTATTGGAATTACAACTCCAGACCAATAAATACCGCAGTATATAGCTACCTCAGATGGCATATTACCATTTATAACAAAATAATTACATATTACTGACTTTGGTGCCTTAGACGGAATGTTTGATGGTTTAGGTGTTTTGCCAGCTAGCCTAGACTCTTGTACAAATATATGATTTTCAATTAATTGTTTCTCTTCATTACAAGAAAATAATACAGAAAACACTATAATAATTAAATAATTTTTTAAAGTTTTCATAATAATTTCATTTTATGATACATTAAATTCAACAATCGTTTTGGTATATAATTAAATTTTATTTCGTATTCTATTTATTTTCCAATATTAATGTGAATGTATGTTCTAATTTCCCATTCTGAGCCATTAGGAAATCCGACTGCACTAACAATTGGGCTCGTTGCAAAAAGGGAAGCGGTCTGATTTGGTAAGAATCTTGGTGAGTGCTGGTCAAGAGAACGCCACATACCCATAATTCCTATTTTAGTACTTGGTAAAACGAACCAATCTGGTTTGCCTACCGATGTTGACAAATCCAACATTAATTGAACAGGATACGTTAAATTAAAATCTTTATGGTAATCGTAAGGTCCCCAATCATTTAATTTAAACGAATGCGTTAATTTTACTTTTTTATAAATTAATCTTACGTCGCCACCAATTCTCTCAATAAGTCTGCTATCGCTTCCGTTGGTTTGTGCATTTCCGAAATAAAAGTTAGTAACAAAGCCAAAATCTGGAGATAATTTTGATACGATTCTTGTATTTGATTCCCACAAATCATGAGCAGGTGCCGATTTAGCGAAAGCAAATGCAGTACGATTTCTTAAAAAACCAATTGCTGCATCTTGCGTTGTTGGTAAATGACGATAAACAATATCTGTACTAATTGCTAATTGTGCATCTTCAGCCATATCGTTATCCCAATCATACATCCATGTTGCGGGAGTTGGATCATAAGTAAGTAATAATTCACCACCCACTGTTTCGCGATTTGCTCGTACAATAAATGGATCTGTCTGAATATTTCTTAATCTGCCAGGCGCGTTTACATCGTTAGGCATTGCCGCTACCAAAGGTTTTTGCCACAAAAAATTAGGTGCAATTTGCAAATTTGAATTAACATTATAAGTAAATCCTGTTAAAAAATTCATCTGATTTCCACTGCCGCTATCTTTTAAACGCCATCCTGTAAACGTTTGGGTATTATCTGCCCCACCATTAGCCACTAGCCCCATTATTGCTCCTTGTGTGTATACATTAAATTTACCGTCAGTAAATGTAACTTTAGCTTTAGCACCCCAATTATCTGACGATTTAACATGGTCATCATAGGTTTTATAATTTCCCGCCGTTCCTTCTGCATATTGAAATACACGACCATTTAGCGGTTGTCCGCCCCAAATTCCTCCCAGTTCCAATCCAAAATTATCTACTTTTGTTTTTACATGTAGTGTAACCCTTCTTGTCTTTGGCATTGGAATAGCAATAGATGTGGTTGCTGCCGATGCGTTATCAATATCTTCATGGTACACCGCTGTAGCATCAAATGCGCCAATTTTTTTTCCATATTTTAATAAAACTGCCGGATTTGCTCCCCACCATAATTGCGGGCCAAAAGCTGCTTTTAAACCATTT
Source organism: Flavobacterium sp. (assembly GCA_043772535.1). Taxonomy (GTDB): domain Bacteria; phylum Bacteroidota; class Bacteroidia; order Flavobacteriales; family Flavobacteriaceae; genus Flavobacterium. The sequence goes on from JAYVGC010000002.1 coordinate 29,305, forward strand.
AAACTTTTTTTACCTTCAAATTCAAATCCCGACGTTTCACCGTTATAAATATCTAAATTTTGTCCGTAATTGGCCTCAGGATATAATCCGAAAAAATCGCCTTCATAACCCCAATGATAATGACCTGTTCGATAAAATCCTTTTAAATCAAAATATTTTTCGTTCCAGCTGTACGAAGCATTATATATTTGTACCCTGTTTGCATCTGAAATAGTCACAGGTCCATTGTCAGAATTTACAGTAACTGGTCGTCCCCGATTTTCGTAAAATATTTCATTAATAGGATTTAAAGCTACATTTCCTAAAATATTTACGTTAACGTTAGCGGTCATTGTAGAGGTGGGATTTCCTTCAACACCAATATAATACGATTGCATGTGATCAAAACCAAGTTTGTTAGGATATTGCTGCGCATTGGCATCGGCATTTTTTGGGGTATCTATTAAACTTCCACCAGTAGAAAAAGTGGTGAATTCTGCTCTTAAATTACTAATTTTTAACCTTTCGGTGCTGCTACCCACTAATGAAGCTTTATCACCACGAGCTTTTAAAACGGCATCCATCAATTGGATATTACTAAAGTGAGCCCCAATTGATTCTAAAGTAGTTCCTGCTTCATTGGGGTTGATTTTATGTGCCTCTTTTAAAGCGTAGTATGCTGCACGAGGATATAAATCGTATAGCCCACGAGGACTAACCGGACCTTTTGCGCAAATACCAAACCATTCTTCATTCATATTATTTTCGCCCTGAATATAATCGCTCGTATAACCACCATTTGACCAAGAAGCATTAGTGTCGTGCACAGTTAAATTTTTGGTTTGCGCATATTTCCACCAACCATCGCTAAATTGAAAAGTAAATCCGCCTATTGAATTACCAGCTTTACCTAAATTAGCGGCATTATCATATATTTCCTTCCAATTATTAACCATAAAATAGGCTTGGGACTTTTGGTCTTCAGCACTATCAATAGCATTATACGCATCGGCACCAAACTCTGCAAAAAGCATTGGTTTATTTAATTTCTTTTTTACCTCATCAAAGGCAGTGCCGAACGAAACGCCTCGGTACATATTTGTTCCTAAAATATCGATGTCCTTACACTCTTGCGCAATTAAATCTAAAAAAAGTAAATCTCCATTACAAATTGCTATTGGATGTGACTTATCTATTTTTTTCATTTCAACTGTGGCCAAATTAAATAGGCTGTACATATCTTTAGCTCTTTTTGTTGATTTTCGATCTTGAACAGGAATATTTTCGGTTTCGGCACCATCCCAAAACAATCCGTAGTTGTTTTCGTTACCCAAAAGAAATAACAGCAAACCAGGAGTATTTTTATACTGTTGTATCATGTCTTGCGTTTCTTTCAATAAAATATCTCTCGTAGCATCGTTAGAATACTCAGTAATAGGACACCAAACACCATTTATTGTTAATCCATAGCGTCCAAACGAGTGATTTAACATCGTGTAAATACCATATTTTTGGTATATATATGTAATCCATTTTGGTTGAATTCCAACATACTGCCTTATGACGTTAACACCCATATTCTTCAATAAACCCATTTCATTATCTAAAGCCGCTTTGATAACATCATCAGATTGTTTCCACAAAGCATAATTAAAATTAGTACCAATTGGATCGTACGTCCAGTTCATACCATTTATAAAAAAAGGTTTATTGTTTACCATAAGTTTAAAATCATCTTTGTCTTTTAAAATACTAACCTTGTCGGATTGTACTTGAGAGTGCGATGAAAAACTACAAAAAAGAAGAAATACGATTAGTTTTTTCATGTGATATACTTAATTTAAAATTTTATTATTTAATACCCATTTATCAATTGAATCCATAAGTAAATGAAATTGCAAAGAATTTATTGGGCATTATTGATTGGTTGTTAATTTTTTATAAATGTAAAAGTTAAAATTACATACAACATAAAAACAACCACAACAAATAACATACACTGTATTTATTACTACAATAAATTATGATTACTGTAAATATATTCAATAAATAGTACTAAATTACTAAATTAAACCTACAAATAATAAACGTAATTATCTACAAAATTACTTTAATGTTGTATTGTTGTATAGTTATATTTATAAAATATGTAAAGGTTAAATATTTAAAATATATTCCACTAATCCTTGTTCGTGCTGTAATTCCATTTTTTTACGCAAACGATATCGTTTAATTTCTACACTTCTAACGGATATATTTAACAATGGTGCTATTTCTTTAGAGGATAAATTCAATCGCAAGTAGGCGCACATCCTCAAATCGTTTGGTGTTAATAATGGATGTTCGTTTTTAATTTTTTTTAGAAAATCTTTATCAGCATTATCAAACGCTTCTTTAAATGCAGTCCAGCTATCTGATTGATTAATATTTTTATTAATTACCGATATTACTGATTTGATACTATTTAAACCATTATCGTTATTTGATTTTTTTAAATCGTCTTTAATAATTGCTAATAATTCGTTTTTATTAATTAACGACATGTTTGATACTGCCAATTCTCTACTTTTTGAGTCAACATCTTGAAGAAGCTGCTCATTTTTAAGCTTCATTATCTGTTGGTTATTTTCTAATTCTTTGATTTCGAGTAATAGGTTATTCTCATCTATTAATTTGCCTTCTTGCTTAGAATAAAAGTTTTTATAAGTATTATTAATATAAAACCCCATAAAAAGCGCTAACAAAAAGTACACTATCTTTATAAAAGTTGTTGCATACCAAGGTTTTGAAATAGTAAATTTATACACTGCCTTATTTTCTAGATTAGAGTTGGCAATGCGAGCTCGAACTTTAAAAACGTACTCGTTAGGTGGTAAATTCTTAAAATTTATAGTTGGCTTTGAACTCCACTCGCTCCATTGTTCCTGAAACCCTTCAAGCAAATACTGATACTCCGCATTAATATATTTATCATACTCTGGTACGGTGTAACTAAACGCAATATTATTTTGATTGTACTTAAACACACCATTATTTACAAAAGAAAAGTTTCGAGGTTTTTCATTTAATTCATTAACCGCCAAATTAGAAATTGAAATACTGTAATTTTTAAAACTTAAATCACTAATATTAATTGTATAATAACCATCAGTTGTTCCGATTAAATAAATAGAGTTTGATAATTGCGATATATTTTCATATCCAAGCATCGAGTTAGTTAGTGCAGCAGGAATTGGAATTGCATTTTGTTTTAATTGATAATTTAATTTACTTAAGGTAAAATAATGAATATAATTTTTAGAAAACATCCACAATTTATTAGAAGAATCTACAATTAATTTACCCGACGTATAATCATCCGCTTCTAAAACAGCACTTAAAATACGCTCTTTATGAAATTTTTGGGTTTTTGAATTTAACTTAAAAATACCCTCTTTATTTGCATAATAAATACAATTATTAAATTTAGATAAACAAGCATTTTTTCCTTTTAAAGGAATTTGAATCAGTGCACTCGTTTTTTGTAATTTTGCGTTTAATTGAAAGCTGAACACGCCTTTGTATTCATGACTTACGTACACTTTCAAATCATTTGACACCTCAAAATATTTTGTTGAATAATTAAAACCCTTAATTTTGCTTTTAAAAAACCAACTTCCATTTATATTTTCAAGAACAGATATTCCAAAATAATTACCTTGTAACAAAACCTTATTGTTGCCAGGAATACTACAAAATTTCCAAGTTCCTGATTGCTTAAAAATATTCTTGGCTACATTGCTTTCGATTACAAATGTTCCTGAATCATGACCACAAAACAACGTACCATTGTACTGAAACAACGACCAAACTTGACCCTTTGTTCCTTCTACAAATTTAAAATCATTTTGTGAATTATATTTTTTATAAAATAAACCCTGATTTGTTCCGATATACAAGATATTATTATGCAAAATAGACGTGTACACAGTACCCAACACACCCGTATCATCAAAAAAACTCTTAACAGGCGATTTTAAATTGATACAATTAATACCATTATCTAAACCTATCCATAAATTTTTATCAAAATCTTCAAATAATGACAAAGCAGTATTGTTACTGAGCCCTTTATTTTGAGTAATATGGTAAATTAATTTTCCTTGTTTAGATAAAATATAAATTCCGGCAGACACTGTTCCTAAAACCAAACTACCGTCGGCTAATAATTGCGTACTGTAAATATTACTTTCATTTAGCTCAGCATCAACATCGGTTACAATTTTACTTAAAGTAGCATTTATAAGTTTATACATGCCATTAAACTGCGTTTGCAGTAAAAGACCGCCTTCTATATCAAAACCATTTACAATTCTATTATTCAAAAAAATTTTGTTGTTAGACACTAATTTACTGTGACCATTTTCAATTTCGAACAATCCGTCCGTAAGGGTTTGAAAAAAAATGCCATTTACCGTACAAAAGGATTTACTAATTGTACTTGACGGCTGGATTATCGTAATTTTTGCTGTTTTAGTGTCGTAAATATAGATTCTGTTTAATGATTGGAATACAACCCATTGCTCAAAATCAAGTATGTTCCAAAATTGCTCGTCGTCTAAAATTTTATTTTTTATAGATTTACTTATCGACTGATACATTAAATCTCCGGTTGCTTGCCGCTTCCAATAACCAAATTCCATATAACAACCTGTATAAATTTTATCATCAATAACTTTTACAGAGCGTACAATGGTTTCATTTGGCGATGGAAATAATGTAAAAACCGAACCGTTATACTCTAATAAACCCTCGTTATTGGCAAAGTATATAAAATGATTTTTATCTTGTGAAATCATCCAATTTTGATTTCCCGCACCATATTGGGTAGATTGATATTTAACAATTGGAGGTAATTCTTGCGCAAAAAGAGAGCAATAAAATAAAGATATGATGAAATAAAAATACTTTGACATTATACTAACATTGATTAAAAACAGCGTTAAAAATATAAAAAAAAACTTTAATAATTGTTAAAAAAAAAACATGCTCAATGTGAGCATGTTTTTACAAAGTAATGTTAACCAAAACTATTTTTTTACAAACCGTTGCGTTGCGTTATTTCCTTCAGATGCAATTTTAACAATGTACATGCCTGATTGCAAATTACTAATATCAATTACTTCAACATTATTTGCTGTTACTTTAGATGCAACTTCTTGACCCAGCATGTTAGTTATTGATATAGCATCAATTGCGCCTTTACTTTCAATATTTAATTCACTAGATGCAGGATTTGGATACATTTTGAATTTGGTGTTTTCAAAAGTTGACACACCTAAAACAGTATTTTTATGTAAGTAAATATTGTCGTACCACATATTGGTTGAATTACTATGTGTTACACCAATTTGCGCTATCTTGCTTCGAGCTAGGTTACCAGCAATACTTCCGCCTAAAGCTGTAATAGGCAAATCAACAGAAACCCATTGATTAGCTACTAAAGCTGGAATTGTACCAACATTGATATTTATTTCCAAAGCAGATGTCTCTGATGTGTTATTAGCAAAGTCAACAAGTTTAACATTGAATACGTCACCAGTTAAATCTGTATCGTTTGTATAAAAATCAAAATGTATGTGTGTAAAAGCAGTTAAATTTTGTTTGTTGTTAACAAAATCAATTCCTTGACAAGGAATTCCAGTATTTTTTTTAATTGTATTATTACCCGCAATTAATACAGTAGTAATACCAGAACCGCACCAGCCAGCATCAAGCGTTGTTAAAGCAATATTAGTGTAAGCATCACTATAAATAGAAACAACATCAGACGCTAATCGCGCTGGAGGAGTTGGCGCAGCGGTTGCCGGAGGTGTAACTGGTGCAGGTGGCGCAACATTAGTGCCTCCCGCAAAGTCATCAAATAAATATGTACCAACACTACCGTTATTAAAATCAGTGAATACAACAACTTTACCATAATTACCTAAACCAGGACCAAAATTTAAAGTTATAGTTTGCCATGTTAAACCAGTTGTGCTAAAAGGTAATTCCGTTTCAGCAGCACCACCTACACCGCCTTCAAATTTTAATAAGTGCGAACCAATACCCGTGCCCGTAGTTGGCTTTACTCGAAATGTTATCGTGTTATTCGCATCGTCAGCTAAATTTAAATTTTGCGCTAAATTCAATTGAGCTGTATCGTATAGCTGTCCACTACCAATAACTTGTAGTACTGGTGCACCCGCATCTTGTACGATTGATGCTGCACAACCAGCATAACCTGTCATTAAATCTAATGGATCAGAAAAATCAAGAGGAAAAGATTGCGAGTATCCTAATGAAGCTAACATTAAAGATACAACTAATGTAATTTTTTTCATAATTAAATATTTAAGTTTTATCAAATTTAAACAACTTTTGAAACCATTACATTTTATGCTATAATACAAAAACTATACAAAAAAATAATTTACAAGAACGTTTATATATATGCCTTCTGTTACAAATAAAGCCTAACTAAACCATGTAAACACTATAATTGTTGTGGTATTGTATAGTTGAATAAAATTTATTTGATATATAAAAACTAAAATACCTTTATGAAAATAGTAAATAATGTAAAAAATAAGTGTTTTTTTTTAACGATTCATTTAAATTGATTTATTAAAACGTAATAATGACTTATTTGAGATGCACTTTTTTAAAACTTTAATTGTTAAATGCCGCTATAAAAACTACTTTTGTTTTTAATTCAAAATTAATACTATGCAAGCCAAAGACTTACTACAATTAGCGCAAGAATTTCAAAGTCCGCTTTATGTATATGATGCCACCAAAATAGAGTTGCAATATAAACGTTTAAAAAATGCGTTTGCTAAAGTAGAACGACTTCGGATTAATTATGCAATGAAAGCGCTGTCAAATATATCAGTACTTAATTTAATACGTACTTTTGGCTCAGGGCTTGATACCGTTTCGTACCAAGAAGTACAATTGGGTTTGCATGCTGGCTTTGAACCAAATCAAATTATATTTACACCAAACGGTGTTTCGTTTGAAGAAATCGAAGAGGTTGCACATTTAGGAGTGCAAATAAATATTGATAACTTATCCGTATTAGAGCATTTTGGCGCAAAATACCCAAATATTCCGGTTTGTATTCGCATCAATCCGCATGTAATGGCTGGTGGTAATGAAAACATATCGGTCGGACATATTGATAGTAAATTTGGTATCTCGATATATCAGATTCCACATATTTTACGAATTGTCGAAAACACGACAATGCACATTAACGGCATTCACATGCACACCGGCTCCGATATTTTGGATATTGAAGTATTTTTATACGCAGCCGAAATTTTGTTTGATGCTGCCAAACAATTTAAAACGCTTGATTTTCTTGATTTTGGGTCAGGGTTTAAAGTGCCGTATAAAAAAGGCGACATCGAAACGAACATTGAAGAGCTCGGACGTAAATTATCGAAACGATTTTTACAATTTGAAAAAGAATATGGTCGCGCGTTAACCTTAGCATTTGAACCCGGAAAATTTTTAGTCAGCGAAGCGGGTTTTTTCTTGGCAAAAGTAAATGTTGTAAAACAAACAACTTCAACCGTTTTTGCAGGAATAGACAGTGGTTTTAATCATTTAATTCGTCCCATGTTTTATGGCTCGCAACATCAAATAGAAAATATTTCGAATCCGAAAGGTAAAGAACGTTTTTATACCGTGGTGGGTTATATATGCGAAACCGACACTTTTGGTAGTAACCGTCAAATTGCCGGAATTAAAGAAGGCGATATATTGTGCTTTAAAAATGCAGGTGCCTATTGTTATTCGATGTCGTCGAACTACAATTCGCGATACAAACCAGCCGAAGTACTTTGGAAAGAAGGAAAAGGGTATTTAATTACCAAGCGTGAAACGATGGAAGATATTTTAAAAAATCAGATTTTGGTTTGATTTTTATATGGTTGTAAATAAACGACCAACTATGCGTTGGCAAATCGCCATTTTATAAAGAACTCGTCTTTATGTAGTGCCTTTTTTGAGCAACATGCTAGTCAATAACGGATTTTTACTTTAATCCGCTATGTACATCGTATGCTAGTTTCTAGTATTTTTTAATTCTTAATTAATTTGTCAGAATTTCAGTTAAAACGTTACTTTCAGTTCCGTTTGGTAGGGTTATCTTTAATTTTAATGCTAATGTTGGTGCAATTTCGGTAATTATTTTTCTATCAAATGAAGCTCCTTTTTTGATTTTCCAACCATAAAATAGTAACGGAACATGTGTGTCGTAACTATATGGGGTTCCGTGTGATGTACCAGTGGTTTTGTACTCGATAAAACCAGGTTTGTCGATAATTACTACATCGCCGTTTTGGGTAACGTCATATCCTTTAGCTACAAAGTCTAAAAAATAGTTACTTCCGTTTGATGCTAAAATTTCTTCTTGAGTAAATGCAAATTTTACATGATTTTGTGTAAGTAAAAATTCTTTCAACGCAGTTCTTACTTTATAACATTCTAGTCCTTTTGCCTTTATAGCCTCTTTTTTTAGATAGATATTAAAATTAGAGTAATTTAGTATAAAATCGTCGCCAAATGTATCGATTGAAAATTTAGATAATGATTTTGAAATGTCTTTGGGTAAAACTGAACTTACTTCGTACTTATTGTCTTTTAAAAAGGTGGCATTTTCTGCTCCTGCATGATCTGCTGTTAGAAATAGTAAATAGTTATTTTTACCCACGTTTTTATCTAAATAAATTAAGAATTTTGACAACGTTACATCCAATCGTAGGTAGGTGTCTTGCAGCTCCATAGCTCTAGGACCTAAATCATGACCCACATAATCAGTAGAAGAAAAGCTTATGGTTAAAAAGTCGGTAATTTCGTCTTTGCCTAAGCGCTCCATTTCGATTGCTTTTGTTGCAAAATTTGCTAATAAATCGTTGCCAAATGGTAATGATCGAATTATTCCTGGATCATTATTTTTAAACATTTCTTTCACATTATAAGGAAATGTGGGCGCAGTACTTCCAAATAATTTTGACTCATATACAGTATCATCTGCCATACTTTCGTTATAGGTTGCAGCTGGCTTTAGTAAATTCCAATCGCTGCTTAAATAGGGTAAATATTGTTTTTCGCTATTAAATTGTGTGACCCAATTTGGCAATTTTTCGCCATAAAAGGTACTTGAAATAAAATCGCCTGTTTTGCTGTACCAAAAAGCCCAGTTTGCAAAATGTCCGGCAGGCAGTATTGCTCCACGATCTTTTAAGCTCACGCCAATAACTTTTCCTTTAAAGTTGGTTGCTAATCGCAGCTCGTCGGTAATTGTTGTTGCTTGTAAATTTCTGGGCGACATTGGGTTTTTTATATCAACCTCAGCAGTACTACCAATGGTTTTTACTGTCTCATCATCTGTGCAATAAATTGTTTTTCCTAGGGTTTTATGAAACCATTCGTTACCTACAATTCCGTGAATGTTTGGGGTGGCTCCCGTGTAAATAGTGGCATGTCCCGGGGCTGTGTAAGTAGGTACATAATTATAGTGCATGTTATGAAAGGTGTAGCCTTTAGCAACTAAACGTTTAAAACCACCCTCTGAAAAATCGTTATAAAAACGGTACAAGTAGTCCATTTTCATTTGATCTACTACAATTCCGACTACTAATTTTGGTCGTTCTTGGGCGTGACTATTTAAAACTAAAATACAGATAAGGGCAAGAATATGCTTTTTCATAAAATAATGAGATTAAAAGGCAAAATTAAAAATAAAATGGCTCTTAATCAAATAAGGTGGGTTAATAAATTGATTGTTGTTGCATGCTGGGTTGCGTAAGGGATGTAGTGGAGCTCTTTTTAAATTTGGCGCTTTTTTTTCGCCAAATTTAAAAAAGCGGGAACGAAAGCCCGACCCGAAGTTTTTCACGAAGGGTTACGCCCAAATAAAAATAATAATGCTGCTACTGTTTGTTGCTTTTGTTTAAAAATAAATAATAAACGGGTATGCCAAGTGCTACAATAAATAATCCGAAAGCGGTACTTTTGCGAGAAACGTCGTCGTAAAGTAAACAAAAGCAAATGGCAGATGTGATGACGATATAAATTATGGGCACTACCGGATAACCTATTGCTTTATAAGGTCTGTCGGCATTGGGTTCGCGTTTTCTAAGAATAAAAATACCGCCAATTGTGAGCATATAAAACAGTAATGATGCGAAGGTGGCGTAGGTAATTAAATCGTTATAACGGCCAGAAACGCACAATAAACTTGCCCAAATACATTGTACCCAAAGGGCTTTTGCGGGAACCTGATGTTTGTTTAATTTTTTGGCACTTTGAAAAAATAAATTGTCGTTTGCCATGGCATAAAACAGGCGTCCGCCGGATAAAATTAAGCCGTTATTGCATCCAAAGGTTGATACCATAATTAATCCTGCCATTACAAAAATGCCAATGTTCCCTAAAATTACGCTTGCGGCGGCGGCTCCAATTCTGCCGTCTTTTGCAAACATTATACCGCTTTGCATTACGGTACCAACAGGAATTCCTTTTAACGGTAGTAGCGCCAAATAGGCTACGTTTGCCAATATATATATAATAGTAACTATTAATGTTCCTAAAAATAAACTTCTAGGAATATTTTTTTTCGGATTTTTAATTTCACCGGCGATAAAAGTTACGTTGTTCCAAGCATCGCTCGAAAATAATGAATTGATTATGGTTGCGCCCATACCTAAAAGCAAGGCTATGCCTGACAATTTGGTTACTGTTAGGGTGCCATCGGATTGCAAAACTGTTTTGGTAGCTTCCCAAGAATTTTCGAAATTTTGCGATAAAATATTGGTTTGAAGCCCCACATAAAGGCCCAAAATAATTAATGCTGCTAGTGCGATTAATTTTGCCGAGGTAAAAACGAGTTGTATTACTTTTCCGTTTTTTACACCTTTTGAGTTGATATAGGTTAGTAAAACGATACTATAAATACCCAATACTTGTTTATAATTAAATTCAAAACTGCTGCCTATTTTAAAAATAACGGTATTTAAACTAGGAAAAAAAACAGATGAATAATTGGCAAAAGCTACGCCAATTGCCGCTATAGTACCTGTTTGGATTACCGTAAAAACCGTCCATCCGTATAAAAACGAAATTAATCGTCCGTAGGCACGTTGAATGTAAACGTACTGTCCGCCTGCATTGGGCATCATGGCTGCTAATTCGCCGTAACTAAGTGCAGCGGTCATGGTAAGTAAACCTGTTATTAACCAAATTACTAAAATCCAGGCGGCAGAACCCACGTCTTGTGCCATTGTGGTGGTTACAATAAAAATTCCGGATCCAATCATGGAACCTGCAACTAAACTTGTGGCATCAATTAAACCTAACGACCGCTTTAATTCTGGAGAAGTATTTGACATATAATTTTTGAAAATATTTTTTCAAATATAGTTTTTTATTTACATTTTATAGGGAAAAATAAATTTCGTAATTTTTATTTGGGTGTGTTCGCAAGGGCGAACCGGGCTTTCGTTCCCGCTTTTTTTAATAGGGCGAAAAAAAATCGCCAAATTAAAAAAGAGCTCCACTACATCCCTCACACAAAAACGGTTTTGCAATAAGAGTTGCCTATGCATTTGGCAATACGTGTTTTAAGTATACCGTGCACCACTACTTTTTTAAAAATTTTATTTAATTATATATTGATAAACCCATTAAATTGATTGGTTTGGGTTTATAAAATATTATAATTTTTTGGCTTGTTCCCAAAAAATATCCATTTCTGCCAACGTCATGTCTGACAAATTTTTGTTTAATTGCTTTGCTTTACCTTCAAGGTATTGAAAACGTTTAATAAATTTTTTGTTAGTTCGTTCCAACGCATTCTCAGGATTGATATTTAAAAATCGGGCATAATTTATCATCGAAAACAATACATCACCAAATTCATCTTCCATTTTTTCTTGATTTCCGAGGGCTACTTCTTCTTGAAATTCGATTAATTCTTCTTGAACTTTATCCCAAACCTGATGCGCTTCTTCCCAATCAAAACCAACTCCTTTTGCCTTTTCTTGAATTCGTGCTGCTTTAACTAACGCAGGTAAACTTTTGGGGACACCCTCTAAAACCGACGTTCTACCTTCTTTTAATTTTAGTTTTTCCCAATTTTGTTTCACTTCGTCGTCGTCTTTAACAATCGTATTACCATAAATATGTGGGTGACGGTGCACCAATTTATCGCAAATTTCAGTACAAACAGTAGCGATGTCAAAAGTGGCTGTTTCGCTACCAATTTTTGCATAAAAAACAATATGCAACAATAAATCGCCTAGTTCATTTTTTACTTCGTTTAAATTATTGTCTAAAATGGCATCACCCAATTCGTAGGTTTCTTCAATTGTAAGTTGCCGTAACGATTGCATCGTTTGCTTTTGATCCCACGGACATTTATCTCGCAGTTCATCCATAATATCTAATAATCGTGAAAAAGCTTCGATTTGGGTTTTACGAGAGTTCATTGTTTACGCGGTTATTTATAATACAGTAAATGATATTTGACTACTAAATCAAAGTTGTCAGAATTACTAGCTTTGAAAATTAATTTTATTTTACAATTAAAATCTATTAGCAACTATAAATTGAATTATAGTGGTACTGAAATACCAATTGTTAAAAAAAACCTGAAGAAGCTAGTGTTCGACAGGTTTTTGTAGTGCTTGTTATTTTTTAACAGTTACTTTTGTTGGAGCTACTTTGTCTTGAACATCTTCAACAACTTGTTCTTTTGTCGGTTCAGTAGTTTCTATTTTATTATCGGATTTGCTAATTAAACCTCTTGCTTGCAATGTATTATACCAATTTAATATTTTTTTAATATCCGAAGGGTATACTCTATCTTGATCATAATCGGGCACAATTTGAATAAAATAGGCCAGCAACACACTATTATCTTCTTTATGTGAAATTGACGGTCCTTCGTTTTCTTTAATTGCTATTGTTTTTAAAATTTCGGCCAAGGGCTTTTCTGCGGTATACGTATAAACTGAAATTTCTGAAAGCAAGCTTACATTACTTTTCATTCCAACAGTTATTCTTTTGCCATCAATCATCGATTCGGCCACAAAGCCAGTTCGCGTTTGCACTTTTAATTCGTATAAACCTGGCTTTCCTGAAATGGCTAATATTTTTTCTAAATTCATGTTTTGTGTTTTAAATCTGTATTGATTAGTGTATTAAGTTTTAATTGGCATATTAAATTACCTTCCTTTTTTATTGCAAAACTTCATTCTATAATCAGGTCGCGCTTTGCCATCCATTATGTTTTGAAGTTTCTTTTTTAGTAACGTTTTTTTTAATGAAGATATTTTATCTGTAAATAAAACCCCTTCAATGTGGTCGTATTCATGTTGTATAACTCTGGCAACCAATCCCTCATAAATCTCTGTTTTTTTATCAAAGTTTTCATCTAAGTATTCAATTGTAATTTTTTCGTTTCTAATTACATCTTCTCGCACGTCTGGTATGCTAAGGCATCCTTCATTAAAAACCC
>JAYVGC010000003.1:0-14104 GCA_043772535.1 Flavobacterium sp.
CTTAAACGAGTTCGTTTACAAGCTTAATAGAAGGTATTTTGAAGAAAAATTATTCGATAGACTAGTAATAGCAAGCATTACGGGGTTATGACTAAAAGCAGATAATCAAAAATAATTTTATTTTTTTCTTTGTAATGTTAATTTTAACAAAATAATTATTTAACCATTTAAAAACTTTAATTATGAAAAAAGTAGTTTTAACTTTTTTAGCAGTTAGTGTGTTGTCGCTAAACTTTGTAAGTGCTTCAAGTAGCGATAAATTATCGTATTTGGGCAACCTTGAAAATTCGGGGAAAGTAGGATATGATCCTAGTACATTAGCAAGACCAGCCCCACAGTTGTGCGTCGTGACTGCTGGTTTGGTCTTTATTGCAGCAACATTAATGACAAGTGCAACTTGGACTAACGTTGGTGGAATAAAGCAGGCTGAAGATTCAAACATTTATAATTTAGATTAGTAATTATAGAGGCTGCAATGCAGCCTCTATATATAGTTTAGTTTTATGAAATTAATTAATAATGTATTAAACGCAACGCTAATAATTTATTTTATTTTAACATTATTATATTGTTTGCCTAATAACCCCATCAAAATATATAATAGTAATTATTTAAAAATTTTTGACATATTTTTACAACAGCGCTGGGATTTTTTTGCTCCTCCGCCAAAATCTAATTACAAATTATATTTTTCATATTTTGATAGAAAAAAAGCACTGATTGGAACATACGAGGTACTAACTCCCATACTGAACGAAAAACGAAATTCGCTTCCATTCAATGCTAGTGCTGAAGCGCTTGACTATATTATTAGTGGCAACATCAGTGAAATTATATATCTAATAGCAAATAACCAAAAAGAAATTGCTTACAAAAACCGAAATAAAAAAACTCAAAGTAACTATGTCAATGTACATAAAACGCTAAATGAAGATATTTTCAGTAATTGCTATTTTAAAACAATAAAAAATTTCTCAAAGATTATAAGAAAAGGAAACATTAGTAATAAAGATGCGGTTCATTATGTTCAAATATCTATAGTTGAAGTAGAAATTAAAAAATTCATAGATAGATATAGCAACGAACGTGAAAGCAAGAATTTAGTTATTAAAAGTGACTTATTAAAATATGATTAAAATGCACAATCAATTTAACATTGCACTATCCATCTTCCGAGTATATATTGGAGTACACATTTTTAAAAAATACTTTTTTTATTTTTTTAATAAAAATATTTTGTTCAGCAACGATACTTTTATAAATCATCCACCAAATTTATTTTTTAAATTTTTAAATATAAATGAAATTTTTTTAAGGAATAATATTGACTTTTTTATAATTTTTGTTTTAATATTGTCAATATCGTTTATATTTGGAATTGGGAAAAATTTCACAGCAATACTACTTTTTATAAATGTTGAAATACTGCAAAGATTAAATTTGTTGTTACTTAACGGCGGTGATAATTTTTTAAAGTTTATTTTAATTTATTTATGTTTTATTTCGTGCTATAAATACTTCGTATTCGATAAAAATCTAAATCAAAATAAATTATTGAATTTGATTTCGGAAAAAGCAATTTTATGCATAAAAATTCATTTATGCATCATTTATTTTGTTTCAGCAATTTCAAAAGTTCATTCAGATTTGTGGTATAATGGAATTGCCAATTATTATATTTTTAATAATGAAAGATTTAGTAATGTACTATCATATTATAAAGTATTTAATAACTACATTTTGATAACGTTGTCAACGTATTTAGCAATTATTTGGGAATTAAGTTTTTCTTTCTTAATTTGGTCAAAAAAATACAAATATTACATTTTATTATTGGGTTTAACAATTCATCTTGGAATATATTTTGTAATGATGATTCACGATTTTGAAATTCTTTTTTTATCAACATATATTTTATTTTTTTCAGATGAGGAATTATTAATATTTAGAAATAAATTTATAAACAAAATAGAATATGTACAAGAACGACTACTTAATGGCACTAATAGAAAATTTTTTTAACACTGTAAAAAAATTGACAAGAACTGACATTAATATTGTTGAAAATGATTTTGAAGTACAATTTAATTCATTTTTATTAAAAAATTTCGGAATTGAAATTGCGCAAATTGGTCAATTAGATGTTGACTTGTTTTCTCAGTTGATATATAATGATGAAAATAAAAAAGATTTAGTGATAGTTTTTTTAAAAATGGCAAAAGTTCTTAAATTAAAAAACCTTATTTTATCACAGTTATATGTTGAGCTTGCACATAAAATTTTAACAAAAAAAACAGTTGATTTTGTTTACGATGATGGTTCTAAAGACCAAATAATTAGTAATCTACTGAAATCACTTTAATAATTATATAATCATGATTAAAAATTACACTTCCTTTTTTAAAAACCACTACTCCATGTTTATATCGGGGTTGTTACTGGCTTTTCTTTTATTATTTTTCACATATATAACTTGCTGTACTTTACAAGACGATGGTTTTAATGTTATGGAAATGACAATATTGACATTTTTACCTGGTTTGTATTTTTTTCTACTTGCACTTGTAATTTTTCCAATATCCGTTAATAAATTGACAAGAGATTTTATAGCACTTAATAAAAAACGGTTGAATCGATTTATTGCTTTATTATTTGGTTTATGTACTGCAATATTTTTTTATTTTTTATTTGATCATTTTTTATTTTATTTTGACAATAGTATTTCATATGACTTTGCTAAAGCATTATCAAAAATACCATCTCAGGGAAACTTATCGCGTGCTGACCTAATAGCGTTTGGCAACGAACCATTTTGTATGCAAACAGGAATTATAACAGTTTTTTTGGGAACAATTGGTGCATCATTTTCGTTATTGCTGATGAAAAAAGATGGGATATTAATTAGTTCGACGAATAATAATTTATAAAAAAAGCATTATGGTTTATTTTTATGACAACTGGTGTCCAAACTGCTCACGATTCTCATCTTTTGTCCAAAAATTCGATTGGTTTAAACTATTAGACTCAAAAAAATTACGTAATAATGACGACATTAGACATTTTGAAACAATAAATTTTAAATTGGCGGTAAATAGAATGGCTTCATTTCATAAAAAATGGAATTATGGTTTTAGAACAATATATTTGATTTTAATTAGGCTTCCACTTTTCTATCCTATTGTACCTCTTTTAATTTTTTTAAATTTAAGTGGTTTGGGTTCTTTTATTTATAATCAGTTAGCTGTTACAAGAAAAATCATTCCGTTACATTGCGATTCAAATTGCGAGATTTAGTTATGTTGACGTAATTTTTCTAAATAAATCCCATACTACAATACCTACCGATACCGAAATATTTAGTGAATGTTTTGTGCCTAATTGCGGAATTTCAATCGATCCGTCGCAAGCTAAAACTGCTTCTTGCGACACGCCAAAAACTTCATTTCCAAAAACAACAGCGGTTTTAATCGTATTTGAGGGCGTAAAATCATTTAAAAAAACAGCATTTTCAACTTGTTCGATTGCATAAACTGCTACATTATTATTTTTTAAATGTGTAATGACCTCTAAAACCGATTTTGAATATTCCCAACTTACCGTTTCGGTTGCACCCAAAGCCGTTTTTTGAATTTCTTTATGCGGCGGAATTGCTGTTATGCCGCATAAATAAATTTTTTCTATTAAAAAAGCATCGGCCGTTCTAAATACCGATCCAATATTATGCAAACTGCGCACATCATCTAATATTAAAATTAAAGAAGTTTTTTCTGCAATTTTAAAATCTTCAATCGTTTTACGCGGTAACTCTCTATTTTCTAGTTTTCTCATTGTTTTTTAATTTTGTTGTACAGCAGCTTAGCCGCAACACCATTGCACTGTGTTTTATTATTGTTGCAAATAACTTTTTATAAACTACAATTTCATAAAAAAAGCCTCCTTTGCAGGAAGCTTTTATATATTTTATTAATTTAACTAGCTCTTTACAGGTGTAGTAGTAATTGTTGTCGCCGCATCAGGTAAAACTTCACCTTTAATGGTTAAAGTTTTTGAAGCACCCTGCACCGCATTTGAATTTACAGTTACCGTTTTTGTAAATGGCCCTACTCTATCAGTTGCATATTTTACATCAATAAATGCTTTGGCACCAGGAGCAATAGGCTCTTTTGGAGCACTAGGCACTGTACAACCGCACGATCCTGTAGTTGATGAAATAATTAATGGTTGGTTACCGTTGTTAACTAAAACAAATTTTCTGTTGCCGTCAGCATTATGCTTAACAGTTCCATAATCGATAGTTTCATTTTCAAATACCATCCCAGCACCTATTACTGCAGGAATTTTAGCTTTGGCTTCTTTTTTCGATTTCGAAGTTTTATTGCCTACATTTGTTTGTGCATTTGAAATCGATGTGCCAGCAATGCAAAGAATCGCTATTAATACTATTTTTTTCATTTTTATAAATTTTATATAATTATACAGCAAATCTAACAAAAAATTAAAATCAACCACAAAAAAAATACATAATTTTTTATTATATTTTTTGAATTTTATATTCCCAAAAAATACCCTATTTTCGTATGCTAAATTTTTAATAAATTCACCTTGTCATCAATCGAAAAAGTTATCAAAGAAACCCCACTAATGAAGCAGTATAACGAAATCAAGCGTAAGTATCCTGATGCTTGTTTACTGTTTCGAGTAGGCGATTTTTATGAAACTTTTGGCGATGATGCAGTTCGTGCCTCTAAAATTTTAGGAATAACCCTAACAAAACGTGGTGCAGGATCGGAAACCGAAACGGCTTTGGCAGGATTTCCGCATCATTCCATAAATACTTACCTACCCAAATTAGTGAAAGCAGGTCTTCGTGTGGCCATTTGCGATCAGTTAGAAGACCCAAAAGCAACAAAAACAATAGTTAAACGAGGCGTAACTGAGTTAGTAACGCCAGGAGTCTCGATGAATGACGAAGTACTACATAGTAAATCTAATAATTTTTTGGCTTCCGTTTTTTTTGGTAAAAAGCAACTCGGAATATCGTTTTTAGATGTTTCGACAGGTGAATTTTTACTTTCGCAAGGAACTGGGGAGTACATTGATAAGTTATTACAGAATTTTAATCCTAGTGAAGTTTTAATTAAAAAGCAAGATAAAGCTGAGTTTTTGCGAGTTTTTGGCACTAATTTCAATATTTTTTTTCTCGATGATTGGGTTTTTAATGCCGATTATGCAATTCAAACCTTAACCACGCACTTCCAAACCAATTCTCTAAAAGGTTTTGGAATTGAAGAGTTAGAAGATGGAATTATTGCCTCAGGTGCCGTTCTTTATTACCTGTCCGAAACACAACACAATCGCGTGCAACATATTACTAATATTCAACGTATTGCCGAAGATGCCTATATTTGGATGGATCGATTTACAATTAGAAATTTAGAGCTGTACCAAAGTTACAATCCAAATGCAGTGACTTTATTAGATGTAATTGATAAAACGCTTTCGCCAATGGGGGGCAGATTACTAAAACGTTGGTTGGCATTACCTTTAAAAGAAATTCATAAAATTAGAAGCCGTCACGAAGTGGTTTCGTATCTTAAAGACAATGTTGCTATTATGATGCAAATGCAACAACAGATAAAGCAAATTTCTGATTTGGAACGTTTAATATCCAAAATTGCAGCAGGTAAAGTTTCGCCCCGTGAAGTGATATATTTAAAAGACTCTTTAGATGCTATTATCCCAATCAAAAATTTAGCTTTAGCAAGCAAGCAAGAAGCAGTTCGAGTTATTGGCGATAATTTACATCCTTGTGATTTGCTTCGCGAAAAAATAAAAAGCACCCTAAATCAAGACGCACCCGTTTCTATTGCCAAAGGAAATGCCATTGCAAAGGGCATCCATATAGAGCTAGACGACTTGCGAAATATCGCTTTTTCTGGTAAAACGTTTTTAGAAGAAATAGAACAACGCGAAGCAGAATCGACAGGAATTGGATCTTTAAAAATTGCTTTCAATAGTGTTTTTGGCTATTATATTGAAGTTCGAAACATGCACAAAGATAAAGTGCCCACAACATGGATTCGCAAGCAAACATTAGTGAATGCCGAGCGCTACATCACAGAAGAATTAAAAGAATACGAAACTAAAATTTTGGGAGCTGAAGAGAAAATTAATCAAATAGAAAGTCAAATTTTCGAGCAATTAATCTCTTGGATTGCTACATATATAAAACCAGTTCAACTAAATGCAAATTTGATTGCGCAAATTGATTGCCTCCTTTCGTTCACGCAATTAGCAATCGAAAATAACTACACATGTCCAGTTTTAGATGAAAGTTTTGATTTAGAAATTACTAACGGCCGGCACCCAGTTATAGAAAAACAATTACCGTTGGGCGTGCCTTATATTCCAAATGATTTATTTTTAGACAGCAATTCGCAACAATTAATAATGATTACAGGACCCAATATGTCCGGAAAATCAGCTATTTTAAGGCAAACAGCGTTGATAGTTTTACTGGCGCAGATGGGGAGTTTCGTACCCGCCGATGCCGTACGAATGGGCATTGTTGATAAAATTTTTACACGCGTAGGTGCAAGCGATAATATTTCTATGGGAGAATCGACTTTTATGGTAGAAATGAACGAAACAGCATCGATTTTAAATAATATCTCTGAACGAAGTTTAGTATTGTTAGATGAAATTGGCCGCGGAACTAGTACTTACGACGGAATTTCTATTGCTTGGTCGATAGCAGAATTTTTACATGAAAATCCAGCGCAACCCAAAACCTTGTTTGCAACGCACTATCACGAATTAAATGAAATGAGCGATTTGCTGCCACGCATTCACAATTTTAATGTATCGGTTAAAGAATTAAAAGATACCGTATTATTTTTACGTAAACTCGAAAAAGGGGGCAGTGCGCATAGTTTTGGGATTCATGTTGCAAAAATGGCGGGAATGCCGCAAACTGTTATTTTAAAAGCACAAAAGATTCTTAAAAAATTAGAGAAAAATCATTCTAGTGAAACGTTATCCAGCAAAACTACGAAGGATGATTTACAATTGAGTATTTTTAACCTTGATGACCCATTGTTAGAAGAAATCAAAGATGAAATTTTGAGTTTAGATATTAATACACTAACGCCTGTTGAAGCACTTATGAAATTAAATGAAATAAAGCGATTGCTGCTTAATAAGTAACGCTTAGATTTGTAAAGTATTATGTTTTTATTGTAATTTTTTCAAAAAAACACTTGCACTATTGAATTATAATAGTATATTTGCACCCGCATTAGCAGTTAATCTATACCCGTTCTTACACAATTTGAAATCGCGAAAATAGCTCAGTTGGTAGAGCGCGACCTTGCCAAGGTCGAGGTCGCGGGTTCGAATCCCGTTTTTCGCTCTAAAAATAATATATTTGATGGCAGTCACTTAATCAATTTTTTTTTAATTGGCCGTCAGATTATAAAATAGTGCTTGGTAGTAGGCATTTAATCAATTTTATTTAAATTGAAATCATAAAAGAAAACCGCTTGGGTGGTGAAATTGGTAGACACGCTGGACTTAAAATCCAGTGACTGTAATGGTCGTACGGGTTCAAGTCCCGTCCCGAGTACTGAATGGGAGTTAGTTGTAAAACTAACTCCCATTT
This sequence comes from Flavobacterium sp., assembly GCA_043772535.1. Taxonomy (GTDB): domain Bacteria; phylum Bacteroidota; class Bacteroidia; order Flavobacteriales; family Flavobacteriaceae; genus Flavobacterium. The sequence goes on from JAYVGC010000003.1 coordinate 7,661, forward strand.
CTTTTTTTAACCCCCCGAAATCCTTGTTATATTTACAAAGTAATAGTATTATTTCATTGAATGGTAGGGTTCGGAATTTATTTTTATCAAAAACCAATTTTTCAGTGAAGTACGAACCCAATAATTGTATTTTTATATCAATTGTGGCATTTACGTAGAAAACATCTAGGTTCGTCAATATCGATAGACCAAAACTTACATAATTTGTTAAATCATCTTCGTAGTTACTGTATTTGCTTTTTTCAATTTTCAAGTCTGTTAATTCTGATGTCATTTTATACATTAATTTGTCAAAGAATTCCTCCTGTATTTTTCCAGTTGCATATTTTTCAACCAAAGAAAGTTGGTTATTTTCGGTTTCTTGAATTTTATTTTCAACGGATAATAAAATACCTTTATGTTGTGATAAATAATTTTCATATTCATCAATAAGAATAGTTTCATACAATTTCGCTACTCCTTTTGAAGCTTTTACCTTTGAAAAAGATTTTAGAAGTTCGTCATGAACTAATTCTGGTTTATAGCTTTGTTTTTTGCAATTATCTGAACATCTGTAAAAAGAATATTCTCTTGTTATTTTTTTACTTTTACCGTTATTACTAGTACTGCCATACATTGCTTTTCCACAACATGAACAATTCATAAATCCGCTTAACGGAAAATTTGAATTTTTAGGACGTATTGTTTTTATCATCCTATTTTTGCCATTTTTAATTTCTTGAGCCTTGTAAAAAAGCTCCTCCGAAATAATTGGTTGATGTAAGCCTTTTATTAAAGTATAAGGACTGATTTTATGTTTTTTAAGATTAATAAACCCAGTGTATATATCTGTTTCTAAAATCCTACTAATTGATGATTTTGAAATTGAAAGTCCATTATGACGATACTTCTTAACTAGTTCAATTTGTGAGTATAATCCAGTAGTGTAATCTTCAAAAAGTGCTTTTATCAATGGTGCTTTTTCATTAATTACAATTCCCTTTTTTCCATTTGATAGTTTTCCTCTGCTGTATCCACTTGGAGGGGTTTTTATATAACGACCCGTTCTCATTGCTTGATTTTCGCCTAATCGAGCTCTCTCATTTATCACATCTCTTTCATAGGTAGCAACAGCCATTTTGATTGTTGTAATCATCTCTCCTTGAGGAGAGTTGATGTCATCCATCCAATCATCTACATAATTTACCTCAATACCTAAATTTTGAATGTCATATTTGGCATTTAAACCTGTTCGAGAATCTCTTGTAAATCTATCAATTTTTTTTGTCAAAAATAAATCGATATCGCCTTTATTCTGACGTAGGTACATAAATGCTTTTTCAAATTCTGGACGTTTAAAATCCTTGCCTGAAAACTTATCTACATAAAAATTTACGAGTAGAATATTTTTACTCATACAAAGATTTTTTATACTTTCTATTTGAGTTTCAAGAGAAGTACCTTTACCCTGTTCGGCAGTACTTACTCTTAAATATCCAATTGCAGTTCTAAGCCTCTTTTCCCCTGTCATTTTCATCATTTTTTTTAGTAGTAACGACAGCGATTCTTGCGATCTTACATAAAAATTCTCTTATTTTTATAATATCTTCGTCAGAATAATTTTCATCATTTTCTATTAATATTTTTTTACACTCTTCTAAATCTACCATAGCTTAAAGAGTTATAATTTCTTCTACCTCATCATTGATAATTATTTCTGCTTTTAGGAAACCCCAAGTTGAAATAATTTCCATTAATTCATCATTTTGAGCAAGTACATTAGAATCTTCTATTAACCTTACATCGCTTTTGTCAAGATGTAATTTAATATATTTGTAATCGCCAGTTTTCAGAAAATAGAGCAAAGTCATTTTATTTTTGTCTTCGTACGGATTTGTTAGTTTAAAATCAATTTCAAAAGCATTATTTGGATATTCTATCGAAATGAAATCTATTAATTTAAAATTTATGTGTGTTGGAAATAATCCCTTACTTATCCATTTGGTATAAGTTTCAAATGAAACCACATTGGTAAATCCATCTTCAAGAATCATTAATACTTTGGGTTTTCTTAAAATAGTATCTAAAATGCTAAATTTTAGAAGTGAGAAATTTTTCACTGGGGATTGTGTTAAATCTCTTCTTGTCTGCTTCAAGGAATCAAGCGGAATTCCAAATTTTCTTGCTTCAACAACTATTCCTAGCCAAATACTTTCCAGTCTATCAAACCTTCGTATTTTACCTTTATCTTCATCGTTTATTGCAATAACATTATGTTCAAGCCAACTATTTAAAACTCTGGATGAACGTTCTTGTTTTGATTTTTCTTTTACTTGATGCAAACAATAATTTATTACTTTACTATTTGAAAACTGAATAAATGATTCAGGAATTTCATCGTAAATTTCTCTTACAGATTCTTGATTGAATTTGTCTTGTGCAATTTTAAGTTTAGTTATGTCCATGTATTTATTTTTTACAAAGGTATAAAAAATATTACATTATAGTAACAAATAAAAAATAAATTCGGAAATATAGGTAAAATTTATAATTCTATTTCAATTTCATTTTCAATTCTGATAGATTCGTAAATTTCTAAATTTGAGTTTAGCGCTTCTATTGATACAACAACAGAGTATGGAATTTCTGCATTAGTTTTATCCCAACCTTTATGACCTCTGACAGCAAAACTTATATCGCTTGGTAATTCGTAAGATTTAATTATTACCCAATCTTTTTGAACTGTACTATTGGTTCTACTGATACCATTAACAGTCCCTGCTGTATTACTTTTAATTTTCCAATTCAATCCTGTGCTTCCATTTCTTACATCTCTATCGTAAACAGTTACACTGCCTTCGATTTCTTTGAGAACATAATCTTTAAAGCTATCAAATGGCTCTCCAACCTTTGAGCTTGTCCAATCAAGCCAGGTTGATAAATATGATTTGGTTTTTTGTCTTGTTCGTCTAACTTTAGCAGTATATGAAAGCGTAACTTCAATTAAAATGTCGTATTCTTCAGCAGGAGACCTCAAAGAATTTGGAATACCTAATGAATAAATATGTCCTTCTTCGGCTCTTATACTTCCTGCATTATAAAAAGTTATCCTTTGCTCTGTGTTCTTTGTTACTCTTTCTAAAGACGGTATTCCGTACCCAAAACATTTTATGCTTTTTACAGTTGGGTTTTCAAAAAAAGTATTTGGTAGTCTTGCTCCCTGTACAACCAATGCTCGCAATAAATTAATATCCTCATCGGGATATAATTTCAACAGTTGGGCTACAATATAAGAAACTTTTGGAGTTGCAAAAGAAGTACCTACAATATCACTTCCAACGCCATAACCTCCGTCCATTGTTGAACGTATTAGTTCGGGAGCTAATTCTTCTTTGATCGAAACTATATTGCCAAATTTAGAAATTGCCAATCCTCCGCCATATTCAACAACATCGGGTTTTATCATTCCCCAAATACCAGTCCCTATTCTCGAAAATGGAGATATTTCATTTTCTGTTCCGAGTGATTGAAAATTAGCATCGTCAAAAGCAGTATGATTTACAGAACCGACCGTTATTGCAAAACTACTTTGAGCAGGATTAGCAATTCTACAATAAGGCTCGTCCAAATAGTTTGGATAAAAATTACCACTTTCAATATAATGCCGAATATCGTCTCTTGTTAGATTTCCTGCTGAAATCAAAAAAAGAATATTGTTTTCATTTATGAGTGTATCTATGGTTGCAGCCCAAGACGACATGTGTTTTAGTTTTGAAGATACATTTGAGTTTATAGAAAGATTAAAAATTTTACAATCTGAATTATCTTCAACAATTTGTTTCATTAACTCTGCGGGTAACTTGTGAGTTAGTTTATTATTGTTATCTAAAACTCTTAAATTTCTAACAAAACAAGGTAATTGGTATGAAACAACTGTTTTATTTATGCCGTATGGATAAAGTATTGCTCCTGCAACCCTTGTTCCGTGCCCTCCGTTTCTAACAAGGTCAGCTGTTGAGGTGTCGCCAATAATGTAAGATTTTGAATTTGCTGGAATTATTGCAGGAGAAATATATTTATGTCCCTCCATGATTCCACTATCAATAACTGCAATTTCAGGCGAATCAGTATCAGGAGGCGTAACTTCTAATTCAATAGTTTCTAACTTTCCCGCTTCGCTATCAATTCCAGTAACCTCATCTATTTCTGAAACTTCAAATACAAATGGGTAATTGTAAACTAAATCTTTTAATCCTTTGCCTGTAATTTCAACTTCACAACAAAAACTATCCTCTAAATCAATTAATGAACTTATTATTTTTCCATAATAATTTATAAACTTTTCAAACTGCTCTTGTCTCTCATCAAATCTTTCATTACGTTCGATTTGTTCTTCTCTAAATTTTTGAAGTTTAGTTTCATAGCCTCTTTTAATTGGGTCGGGAACTTTTCCAATTGGTTTATCAAAAGCAATTCCAATTTCTAAAGTATAAATTCTGTCGTCAGTAATATCTGTCCAAATCGATAACAAATAATCTGAAAGAATATGTGTTGGTTTCCATTGCTTACCCTCAATTATTTCCCAAAAGTCAGCAATTTTAGCACCGCCACGCTCTTCACTAACAAACTTATTTATTTTATCGTTTAATGAAGCAAAACCGTCTAATGAAGCCCCAATAATATATCCGTCTTCTTCTTGTGAAATTACTTCAATTCCGAATAGTTTCAAATCGAAATCATTGCCTATGAGATCAGGGTTAATTTTCAGAAATATTGGTATAACATCAGAATCCAAGGGAGCTAAATCATTTTGTTGCCTTTTATTAATCTCACTATCCCAATCAGATTTTAATTGTGAAGTCCTGCCTGATAAGTAGCCGAAATGTCCTAGTTTGTTTTCTTTATTTTGTGCAGAAAGTGGATTTGTTCCGCCTCCTCCATTAAGACGAGGCTTTCCGACAACCTTTTGAAGGAAGTGTAAATGTGGAAATTTCTCCATTGATTATTTGTTAAAAGCCAAGTTTTCTTCTAATGCTTTATCCAAATCATTGGCAGAAATTTCATTACTGGAGTTTATAATAGATTTTTTTGCAGCATCATTTGCAATCTTAACAACTAATGCATAAGACAATCCTTGCATATCTTTTGCGTAATTTTTAAGGTCAATTTTCTTATTAAGATTTAATGCTGAAAATGTTATTTTAAGTAAGTCAATAATTTCATTTTCATTTGGTCTTGGGAGTTCGATAATCTCATCAAATCTCCTAAACAATGCTTTGTCCAAACTTCCTTCCAAATTTGTAGTAGCAATTAAAATTCCTTGCCCACTATATTCTTCTAGCAAACCTAAAACAATGTTTACGATTCGATGGATTTCACCTACATCATTTGATTTAATATCTCTTTGCTTCCCGATTATATCAAACTCATCTAAAAGAAGCACGCAGGGGTATTTTTCGAGGCTCTCAAACAACTTATTTAAGTTCGATGCTGATTCTCCTAAGTATGATGAAATTATAGTATCAAAACGCACTTTATAAAATGGTAATCCTAAATCCCAAGCAATTCTCTCGGCAGTCATACTTTTTCCACAACCCGAACTTCCGTAAAGAAGTATCTTTTGTCTAGGTTTTAAACCATGATGTGCTAGCCTTTCTCTTGCTATATATTCTTTTTCAATTCTTAATATTTTTTCTTCAACAGTCGGTGCAAGAATCATATCGTGCCTTAGAAAATCACTTTCAATATGTGTTGCAAGTGGTAGCTTGTATCTTCTGTCAGCAGGGATTAAAAAAACATCATCTCTGTTTTTTGTTAGTTTTAACGTCAGATTTTGTTGAGGTTCAATAACTCTAGCCAAATTTCCTTCCAAAATTGTATCTAATCTATCGGCAAGTTTTGTATGACCTTTTTTTCTTTCATCATCAATAATGGTATAGGCTATCCTTACCAAAGGCTCTTCTTTATTGCCTTCGATAGATTTAAACAATCTTGTTAATAGCGTTTGGTTCATTACTGAAATTAATAATAATTAAGGTGCAAAGATAACAATTCTATATAAGAATTTGAAATATTGTGCAATATACATTCTATTTTCAAAATGATTTAAAATTGAAACCAATTATTTGTTTTAAGTCAAAAAAATATTTACACACACCTAAATAATTATTATTTACAACAATTTTTTATTTCTGGAATCGGAATGTTATTTCACATTTAATATTTTTTAGATAAATCGATAAATTTACGTACGTATAATTAAATCACATATTATTTTTATTCCCACTCTTTATCCATCAACAATTCAGCTATTTCTGAAACTTTGGAACTCATATTTTTACCCAAGTAGTCTTCTAAATTGAAATAACGTACTCTAAAAATTCCACCATCAGACTTTTTTACAAAATTAGTTTTATTGAAATCTTTTAAAAGAAAAAATCGATGTCCTTCTGAAACTCCCCACCC
>JAYVGC010000004.1:0-14083 GCA_043772535.1 Flavobacterium sp.
GTTTTAGAATTGCATTTATTTAAGAGTTGCGGGCGATACTAACTGAAAATAGAAGAAAATATGATTTTTAGAGAAGCGAAAATTGAAGATATTAAACAAATACAAATTGTAAGAAATTCTGTAAAAGAAAATACTTTATCAAACCCAAATTTAGTAACAGACGCTGATTGTCAAGAATTTATAATGGTTAGAGGAAAAGGTTGGGTTTGTGAAATTGAAAATCAAATTGTAGGTTTTGCAATTGCAGACTTAAAAGAAAATAATATTTGGGCTTTATTTTTAGATCCAAAGTTTGAGAAAAAAGGAATTGGTAAAAAACTCCACAAAATAATGTTAGATTGGTATTTTACAAAAACAGAAAATGATGTTTGGTTAGGAACTGCATTTAATACACGTGCGGCACAATTTTATAAAAAAAGCAGGCTGGAAAGAAGTTGGTTTGAACGGCACAAATGAAATTAAATTTGAGATGACTAAAAAAGAGTGGGGAAAATTAAGATGAAAAATTAAATAGAATAGTTAAAAAAACGAGTTTACAATTTAAAACATATTGATTATAAATTTATTGCAAATTAATGATAGCGATAGAGACACAAAATAAAGAAATGAAATACAAGTTACAAAAGTGTACTGAGAGCACTTAGATGTTGAAAGAAAAAAGAATTTTTATTTTAAAACGGTACGTAAAATGGATGCTGGGTTGCGTTAGGGATTGAAACGGTATCCTTTTTGTTTTCGATTTTTTTTATCGAAAACAAAAAGATATAGTGCAAAGCCCGCCCCTGTCATTGCGAGGCAAGATGCAATAGCAGGTAACGCCCTTATAAAATAATGCCATTTTGTCATAAAATAAAAGTTGGTATTGATTTTGAATTTATGTTGAAATATTATTTAACTTAAAATTTACGATATGAGTACAGGAAAAATTAATGTTTCGGTAGAAAACATTTTCCCTTTGATTAAAAAGTTTTTATATAGCGACCACGAGATTTTTTTAAGAGAATTAATATCGAATGGTACTGATGCGACGCTTAAAATGAAGCACTTAGCAACAATTGGTGAAACGGCTGTGGAATATGGCAATCCAATTATTGAAGTAAAAATTGACAAAGAAGGCAAAAAACTTCATATAACCGACCAAGGTTTGGGAATGACAATGGAAGAGGTAGAAAAATACATCAACCAAATTGCGTTTTCGGGTGCTGAGGAGTTTTTAGATAAATACAAAGATTCGGCCAAAGATTCGGGAATTATAGGTCATTTTGGATTGGGTTTTTATTCTGCTTTTATGGTGGCAGAAAAAGTAGAAATTATTACAAAATCGTTTAAAGACGAGCCTGCCGCGCATTGGACGTGCGACGGAAGCCCAGAATTTACGTTGATTGCATCGGATAAAACAACGCGAGGAACAGAAATTGTATTGCATATTGCAGAAGATTCTGTTGAGTTTTTGGAAGAGAGCAAGATTAGTGGTTTATTGAATAAGTACAATAAGTTTATGCCAATTCCGATTAAATTTGGCACCAAACAAGAGGCTTTACCAAAACCAGAAGATGCGCCAGAAGATTACAAAACCGAATATATTGAAGTTGATAACATTATTAACAATCCAAATCCGGCGTGGACAAAAATGCCGGTAGATTTGAAAGACGAAGATTATAAAGATTTTTACAGAGAATTGTATCCAATGCAGTTTGAAGATCCTTTATTTCATATTCACTTAAATGTAGATTATCCGTTTAACTTGACCGGAATTTTATACTTTCCGAAAATGAGTACGGACATGCAAATTCAGAAAGATAAGATTCAATTGTATCAAAATCAGGTGTTTGTAACTGACAATGTAGATGGAATTGTTCCTGAATTTTTGGGAATGTTAAAAGGTGTTATTGATTCGCCAGATATTCCGCTGAACGTATCACGGTCCTATTTACAGGCAGATGGAGCAGTGAAAAAAATATCAAATTATATTACTAAAAAGGTAGCCGACAAACTAAAGGCTTTATTTACAGAAAACAGAGCTGATTTTGAGAAAAAATGGAACGATATTAAAATTGTTTTAGAATACGGAATGTTATCGGAACCAAAGTTTTATGAAAAAGCGGGTGCATTTGTTTTATACCCTACAGTTGACGATACTTATTTTACTTTAGACGAATTAAAAGAGAAAGTCGCTACAAATCAAACTGATAAAAATGGTAAAATAGTAGTTTTATATGCTTCGAATAAAGATACGCAACACAGTTATATTGCTGCGGCAAAAGATAAAGGTTATGAAGTATTATTATTAGATTCGCCAATTATTTCGCATTTAATTCAAAAATTAGAAGCCGATAATGAAAGCCTAACTTTTGTTCGTGTTGATGGCGATTCGGTAGAAAAATTGATAGAAAAAGAAACAACTCAAATTTCGAAATTATCGGAAACCGAAACCGAAAAATTGAAAACTGTTTTAGAAACATTGGTTCCAAAGCCAACATATAATGTGCAATTAGAGGCATTAGACAGCACTTCATCACCATTTATTATTACGCAACCCGAATTTATGCGTCGTATGAAAGAAATGAGTCAAAGTGGCGGCGGCGGTATGTTTGGAATGGGAAATATGCCCGAAATGTATAATTTAGTTGTAAACTCAAATTCTGAATTGGCAACAAAAATTTTAACCACCGACGATAAAAGCGTGCAAGAACATTTGGTAAAACAAGCACTAGATTTAGCGAAAATTTCGCAAGGTTTACTTAAAGGTGCTGCGTTAACCGATTTTGTTAAACGAAGTTTTGAAATGATTAAATAAATTATTTGAGTACTTTTGAGTAAAAAAAACCTGCGAGTTGTGTACTTGCAGGTTTTTTTATGGTTGCCTCTAGAGCACCTTACAAAATGATGTTTTAAAAAAGCTTTAAACAGGTTGCATTGGTGCAGCCAACCGCTTTTATACTTTGTAATTTGGGTGTAACTAGTTTACAATTGGCGCTGACTCTTCTTTTTTATCTTTATTTAAATTATTCGAATCTTCTTTTGCCAATTTGTTTCGGGTCGGAATTTTATATGTTAATGTAAATCCAAAACGGCGCGTATCTGTTCGGTTTGAAACGTTTAATGAAGTTCCAAAAGGAACAATTTCTTGTCTGTTGCTATTTAAAATATCATCTATATTTACCGACAGCGAAAGTTGATTTTTTAAGAATTTTTTACTAAAACTTACATCTAAACTTTGATAAAAAGGACGTTGTGCTACAAAATAAAAATAATTGCCACCAGTAGTACCAGTGCTAAAATTAGTAATAAATTTAACTTCTTTTGGAAGCAAAATTTGTGAACTTAAATTAAATGACCAAAATCCTTTTGTTTTTAAATTCGGAATTTGATGGTATTGATAAGCTGCATAAACATATAGAAAATTCATAGTATCGGGGTTTATATCCATCTTCATAGTTTCTGCAAGTCCTTTTGTAAAAAGCATGTAGGGCAAAGGAAGTCCAAAACTAAAATTATGAATTTTAATTTCATCAACGTTTACATTTAAATTAATAACTTGATTTCCGTTTAAAAAAACGCGGTTTATTACTTGATTTTTAGCAGCACTTAAATTGTATTCGATATAAGCATAATCAAAAGCACTTAGTTTTGCCTCAAAGTTATTAAAAATTGTGGGTTGCAACTCAGGGTTACCCGATACATTAAAATTTTGGTTTTGATAATTTGTATTGTTTGGGTTTAACGATGAGGTGCTGGGCAATGTAATTTTTTTGTTGTAATTCAAACTAAAAAAAATTTGCTTATCAAAATTATACAAAACCGTGGCGTTCGGAAACAATCGAAATTGATTAAAAGGTACTAAATTGGTAGTTGTTGTTGTGCCTGATATGTCATAATTTTCGGCTCGCGTACCCAAAATAAAATCAAACTTTTTAAGTTTTGCTTGCACTTCTATATATGTTGCTAGTGTGGTGCGGTTGTAATTTAAATTAGTAATGCCCTCACTTTGGGTTTTAAATAGCAATTTATCTGTAAGTGCACCTACATTTATTTTACCTTCATCTAAAATTTTAATAGGTTGTGAATAATCTATTTTAAAATTAAAATACGCCTGTTTCGAGCTATTACTCAAAATAGCTGTATTTGACAAAATAGAATTCAAATCGAAATTAGTAACGTTTTGCGCAACATTCAATTTAAAATCTAATTTTTTAAATTTATCGGTAAATCTTTTTTGGTATGTTGCCACTGCATCTTGTCGTAATCCTTTACTTTTACTATGATCATTGGCGGTAAAGCCAAGACCGTTGCCCAAAGTGTACGCATCGTTGTTATTATAATTCAAATCATAATTCAACAAAAGACGGTCTTTTTTAAAATCAAAAGTAAGTGCCGTTTTTGCAAAATAAGTTCTTGGCACTCTATCGGCAGTAGTTTCAGAAAGTACTGTTGAAACACCATCTTCGGTTTTAACCAATGCAGCATACTGCAAACTTTCACGATAATTTTCGCCAAAATTAAATTGCCAACCAAAATATTTATTTTTTGCATTTAAAAGTACACTATTATTAAATCGTGTTCGCAATTTATCATAGTTTGTAAAATTTAAGCTCGTTGTATATGTTGCACTTAAATAGCTTTTGGCGCTTTTACTCGTAATAATGTTTATAATTGCTCCACCCGACGTAGCAGGAAACTCGGCACCTGGCTGCGTAATAATTTCAATTTTTTCTACGGCATTTGCGGGCATTCCCTCTAAAAATGAATTCAATTCATTCGACGAAATATTTAACGGACGAGCATCCAAATATACATCGAGTTGCTTGCCTTGATAAAGCATACCAGCAATATCAGAAATAATTAAACCAGGCAATTTTTTTAAACCATCAAGCACCGAACCCGAATTTAATTGCGCTTGTCCTGCAAAATCAAATATGGTACGGTCGGCTTTTTGTTCAATCGCTTTTTTTTGCTTTGAAACAATAATTTCTTGCAGTTGTTCTGGCTTTTTTTCGGTTACTTGACCAAAAATTACAACCGATGTTGCTAAAAATAAAGAGGTAACGTAAAGTTTTAATTTCATTGTAAAAATTTGTTTTTTTCATAAGACAGTAAAAAAGTAAAATTGTTACATTTTTAAAAAAAAAGCATCTTTTTTGACAAATATTCACGAAATTTACCATAAAAAATGACACTTGAAATAGCAACTCCTGCCCTACTCTTTTCGGCTACGTCCTTAATTTTATTGGCCTACACAAATCGATTTTTAACCATAGCACAAATTATTAGAACCTTAAAAAAAAATTATGACGAACATAAAACAACAACTATTTTACTACAAATTAAAAATTTAAATTTACGCTTAAATCTTATTCGATACATGCAATTATTTGGTGTATTGAGTCTGTTTCTGTCTGTTTTTTCGATGCTTTTGCTGTTCGTAGGCCAAGAACTTGCCGGTATTTATCTGTTTGGATGTAGCATGTTATCGTTATTAATATCGTTAGGCATTTCATTTTGGGAAATTAGCATATCAGTTTCTGCATTACAGCTACACCTAAGCGATTTACTAGAAAAAACCAAAAATAAATAAATAGCCTTAAACCTTTTTAAAAAAATAGTGTCCAACCACTAATTATTTAAATTTTTAAACTATGAAAAAGGTACTCCCAATTTTATTTATTGCTTTTTTATCAAACAGCATTTTTGCACAAACCTATAATTTAACCAGTCATGCAGGCGATAATTTTAGTTTAGAAGCGGCTTTAGCACTATTTAAAACAGCAAAATCGGTCGACGAATTTGAACTATTAATAAACAATCAAGCCAATAATGTTACTAATTTAGATTTAAATAACGACGGAAAAACGGACTACATTTATGTTAATGCTATTAAGGATAACGATGCCCATGTTTTAGTTTTAAGCACCGATTTAAACGCTACCCAAAAGCAAGATATTGCAACCATCAACATCGAAAAAACAGCTGACAACCAAGCTACATTGCAAATTATTGGCAATACCGCTTTATATGCCGAAAACACTATAATTGAACCCTTTGAAACAGCAGAACCTGTTCAAAATACCAATAATATTCCAAACGCAGCAAAAATAAAAAGTACGGCAGTAATTGTAAACGTTTGGTCTTGGCCAAGTATTCAGTTTATATACGCGCCAACCTATGTTGTTTGGCACTCACCTTACCACTGGGCACGCTACCCGCGCTGGTGCCGGCCGTGGCGTCCGTTTGGCTATCAAACTTTTTACGCCCGTTGCACACCCTACCGTATCTATTATCGTAGCACTCCCAATTATCGTGTTACACATTCACAAAATTTGTACGTACCAAGTCGTCGTTTAACCTCATTAACAGTGAACAAGCGCCACACAACACTTATCAGGAGCAACACATTAAATCAACAAAAAAAACGAGAACTCGATAACCGCAACATAAAACGCACCTTTAAAGCCAGTGGCAATCGCAAACGATAACAAAATATCATGATTCACTGCGGGTAAAGCCGTTTTTTTTAGAAACACAAACGCAAATTTTCAAAACACGTGCAGTCCCGCTATACGCTATATCCACTCGAAAAAACGAGTGGGATGCCGCTTCTATCGGGGTTATTTCAGACATTTCATTTTCACAATAAAAACCAAATACCACTTTTTAAGTACACATATTGGTCAACTTGAAATACGACCGCTGTAAAAAACTATTTTGTGCAACTAAAAATAGCAACACAATTTTATCATGAACAAAAGCAATTTATGGTCCCTTCGACTCGGTTTTTCTAACAAGCAAGCTGCAGCAATTGAACAACAAGGATTTGAAAAATTTTTAGAATCGTCTTTTAAAACTAAATTCGACACCACCGAACCCAATTTCATGGTTGATCAACCCAAAACTATGGCTGATTTACGAGCACTTCGACAAAAAATAAAAAATACAGAAACATCCGAAAAACAAAAAAGCATCAAAGACCGTTACTATAAAACTATAGAACTTAAGCGCTGGTGGATTCATAAAATTCAAATTGAAGAGCAACCGCTGCGCGAAAAAATGACTTTATTCTGGCACAACCACTTTGTTGCAACAGCTCAAAAAGTAAAAGTAACCTCTTGGATTTATACACACAATCAAATACTACGCGAAAATGCATTTGGAAATTATAAAACCTTAACAAAAAAAATGTTGTACTCCAACGCGGTCATCAAATACCTCGACAATACCGACAATCAAGTACATAAAATTAATGAAAACTTAAGTCGCGAATTACTAGAATTATTTACACTAGGAATAGGTAATTACACCGAAAGCGACATCAAAAATGGCGCCAAAGCACTAGCCGGATTAACCATTGGTGATAATGGAATTGGCATGTACCTGCCACATATTGAAGACAATTCAGACAAAACATACCTAGGAAAAACAGGAAATTGGAAAGCAAATGATGTGGTAGATTTAATTTTTGAACAAAGAGAAACTCCCTACTTTTTAACTCGCAAAATATTAAATTGGTTCATCTGCGACAGTCCAACCGATGAATTAGTAACCTATTACGGAGACTATTTTAGATATGTTAACTTTGAAATACAACCCTTGTTAACTAAAATTTTTACCGAAGAACATGCCAAAAACAACTCTGGAAATAAAATAAAAGACCCTCTAACGTATCTTTTGCAATTAATAGATGCGCTGCAAATAAACCAAATTTCTGACATAGCGATTATTTCATTTAGTAAACAGCAAGGCATGGATTTGTACAACCAAGTTAACGTAAAAGGGTGGCAAGGTGGCACCGATTGGTTAACTTCGCAAAATTATTTGCAACGCAATACTACATCCGATTTACTGTGCAGCGGCAAAACACTGCAGCGAAAACAAATTGCGAAAATTGAGAGCGAAAATCCAGAAATTGAGGCAAAAACTATAAACATCAAACTAAATTGGAACCGTGATAGCAAAACCAACAAAGACATTATTAGCGAACTCAGCACTAAATTCTTATTTAACGTGGATGAAAATACACAAAAAGATATGGAAAAAATACTAAAATACGATTTCAATCCGAACGAAAAAAATGCAGAATATGCGATTGTAAGGCTGTTAAATTATATTACGAAAATACCCGAATTTCAACTGATTTAACTATTTAAATTATACTAGTTTTAGCACTAAAATTTTTTCTTTATAAAATCAAAAAAATGAACAGAAGAAACTTTTTAACTGTAACAGGAACCTTTACAAGTGGTACACTTTTGCTGCCTAACTTTTTACATGCTTTTGGTTCACAACCCAATTTTGTTATTGGTGAACAATGTTTAATTTTTATACAACTCAACGGCGGAAACGATGGTTTAAATACATTTGTTCCTTTTGACAATCCTTTATACTATGCTTTACGACCAAAAATAGCGTTGTCAAAAAACGATGTAATTGGCAAGAATAACGGAATGGCATTTCATCCCGCCTTAAAAGGTTTTGATGAAATGCAACAAAATGGTCATTTATCTGTTATTCAAAATGTAGGATATCCTAACCCAATTCGTTCACATTTTCGCAGTCAAGAAATTTGGCAAACGGCGGTCGATTCTGATAAATATGAGCATGATGGATGGTTGGGCAAGTATTTAGATTTGTCGTGCAAAACAAAGCAACCTACCGCAGGAATAAACATAGACTCGATAGATAATTTGGCGTTAAAAGGCGACAATCCGAACTCAATAACAGTAAAAAATCCAAAAAATTTCAAAGTAAAATCAGAACTTGAAGCAAACGCTAAATTATCCGACAACCCGCAACTTGACTTTATTCGTAAAATTGCCAATTCTGTTTCAGAGGGTGCTGACGCTATTCAAAAGGCGGTAGCAAATTCTAAATCAGATGTAAGCTATCCTAAAACAGGATTTGCGGTAAACTTAGAGTGGATTGCCCGATTAATTAAAGGAAATTTAAATTCTAAAATATATTATACTTCACTCGGAAGCTTTGATACACATGATAATCAACTAATTTTACATGATCGAAAACTAACCGAATTAAACGATGCCCTTATGGGTTTTTATAACGATTTGAAACACGCTAAATTACTACAAAATACTACAATTATCGTATTTTCTGAATTTGGACGTCGTGTCAAAGACAATGGCAGCGGCACAGACCACGGTGCTGCGGCACCTGTTTTTGTTATTGGTGGCGCTAATCAAGGAAAAATTATTGGAACAAATCCAAATTTAAGCAATTTAGATAACGGCGATTTAAAGCATGAAATCGATTTTAGGAGTCTATATGCAAGCTTACTGCAACAAAAAATGAATTTTGACCCAACCAAAATTGGAATCGATAATAAAATTTTAAAAGGATTATTTTAACCCAAAGTACGCCCTAAAATCAAATTTTAATCTAAACCATTGTATACATGTTGTTTACAATTCAAATAATTCTGACAAAGTTGCTTAAAAACGTACTAAGAATATTGAAAACCAGACCTGTAATATTAACACACAATTATTTTAAAAATTTATAACGATATTTAAACCTATCTTTGCTGGCTTTAAAAAAATATAATGACAAATAACAACGTTTTAAAAGGAGTTTTTTTTGTAGGCTTAGGTGCATCAACTTATGGTATGTTGGCCACATTTGTGAAATTGGCTTATCAAGACCATTTTACGACCGCCGAAGTTACATCTGCTCAATTTATTCTTGGAATAATAGGCGTTTTGATAATTAACACAATTCAACGTTTAAAGAATAAAAATACAGCGGAAAAACCAACTTCAAAAAACATTTTACACCTAATGTTGGCAGGCACCTCACTTGGTATGACTAGTGTTTTTTATTATATATGTGTAAAATATATTGATGTATCTATTGCCATCGTTTTGCTGATGCAAACCGTTTGGATGGGCGTTGTACTTGAAATGATATTAGATAAAAAAGCACCGTCAAAACAAAAAACCGTTGCAGTTATTATTGTGCTAGTAGGAACATTGTTGGCAACGAACCTTTTAAATAATACGAGCACTATTGACCTGCGAGGCATTATCTGGGGGTTATTATCGGCTGCCTCGTTTACTACTACAATGTTCACTGCAAACAGAGTTGCCACAAATATATCATCAGCGCAACGGAGTTTATTTATGCTACTGGGTGGTGCGTTAATTGTATTTGTATTTGGCTTTTTAACACAAACTACGCCTTATAATTTTGACATTTTTATCAAATGGGGAATTGTTCTATCACTTTTCGGAACCATTATTCCACCTCTGCTTTTTAATACCGGTTTTCCCTTAACAGGAATTGGACTTGGCAGTATTGTTGCCGCATTAGAACTCCCAGTTTCGGTCTTAATGGCTTACTTTTTATTAAATGAAAAAGTAATCGTAGCGCAATGGATTGGTATTGCTTTAATATTACTCGCAATTGTGCTCATGAATTTAAAATTAAGTATTTTTCAAAAAAAATAACTATTACATCTAAAAATAGATCATTTTTAAACAAAAAAATATGTTGTATTTGTGGCATCTGAATTTAATGGCGTTACTTTTTTTTATTTTTGGGATTTACCATTTTGTAAATCCTAAATTATATTTAAAAGTAATGCCGCCCTACCTACCAAAGCCAAAACTTTTAAATTATTTGGCAGGTTTTTTTGAACTACTTTTTGCGATTTTACTGCTGCATTCTAGCACAAGAAAATATGCTGCAATTGGTATAATTTTGATGCTGCTGTCATTTTTGATGACCCATTTTTATATGCTTACTAGTGCAAAAGCAAGCATGCAACTGCCAAAATGGTTTCTTATACTTCGAATTCCATTACAGTTTGGGCTAATGTATTGGGCGTTACAATATATAAACTAAATTTTATTAACTATGGATCTACTCTTCCCAAAAGAAAAAGTTGTCTTTAATATACCAAATGCTGACATTGAATATTATCCTAATTTTTTTAATGCTGAACAAGCAAATTTACTGTTTCAAAAGCTAAAAACTGAAATTCCCTGGCAACACGATACTATTACAGTTTATGGAAAATCGCATCCGCAACCGCGATTAACGGCGCTGTTTGGTAACGAAGGAAAACCTTATTCGTACTCTAATATAATTATGCAACCGCACTTATGGAGCCCACTAACCACCTTTATTAAAGAAAAAATAGAAGAGTTAACTAACGAAAAATTTACAACTGTTTTACTGAATTTGTATCGTAACGGTAAAGACAGTAATGGTTGGCACGCCGATAATGAAAAAGAACTAGGACGAAATCCGATTATTGCATCTGTAAGTTTTGGTGTTACGCGACCTTTTCATCTCAAGCATAATACCATTGACAACCAGCGACTTAAAATTGATTTAGAGCACGGAAGTTTATTACTGATGAAAGGTGAAACGCAACATTATTGGAAACATCAAATTGCTAAAACTGCAAAACCAATTAATGAACGAATAAATTTGACATTTAGAATAATCAAGTAACAACCGACTTTACCACAAATAATTACAGTAAAGAGCACGTTATGCGATACTTATTCAGTGCGTTATTTGATAACCGAAATTTTAGAATAACAGTACTTAATAAGAGTAAAAATTTAGATTTCCTATCTCTTAATTATGATGAAATAAGTAGTAACTTTATACTGCTAACAAAAAATTCCATAATAGAAAATTATTTACAGCAAAATAATCGCATCCAGCATTACTATTATGGCAAATAGCAAGTTCCTGACCTATTTGACGCTTAATTTGACCTAACAATAAGCGTAGCGTATTATATACTATTTGTACTACTGATATATAAAAATTATCAATTAGGATAACCAAATTCATTTGTTGACAAATTATTTAGCTACTAAGAACAAAATAAATAAAATATTACCCATAAAAAACTGCTCAAAGCACTTACATTTCGAGCTAATTATAATTTAATTATTTCTGGTATTGACCGATTTAAAAAACTACAAAAAACGATACAATACAAAACCAACGTGTGCCAACAATTATCCCAAACAAACGCCTCAACAACTTGCACAGTTGCGTTCCTACTATTAATTTGTGCCAACTATACTTCAAAAAATAATTATTTTAAATAGAAATATAAAAATTATTTATATATTTGGTTAATTAATTAGTATCATGGACAGCATAATAAATTATTTTAATACCATACCATCTTCACATCGGGGTCTTATTTTAGTAGGTGGAATTACGCTTTTTTGGGTACTAGAAAATATGTTTCCTTTTTTAAAATTTCAATACAGTAAAATTCATCACGCAAGTATCAATATCTCTTTTACAGTAACATCAATTGTGGTTAACTTCTTTTTAGCCTTTTTATTGCTTAGTGTCTCGAAATTTACGACAGATTATAAGTTTGGATTATTGCACGTTTTACCAAAAATTAATTTTTGGGTTTTTACGTTAATTGGCTTATTATTATTAGATTTAATTGGAGCGTACTTAGCATATTTAACAAAACATAAAGTAAAATTTTTGTGGCGCTTTCACCTAATTCACCACACCGATACGTGGGTAGATACTACATCAGCAAACAGGCATCATCCTGGCGAAAGTGTCACCCGATTTATATTTACTATTTTCGGCGTTTTACTAGTTGGAGCACCCATGTGGATGGTTTTTTTGTACCAATCGCTTTCAGTAGTGTTTTCACAATGTAATCATGCCAACATCATTCTACCACAAAAAATTGATATCTTTTTGAGTTATTTTATTGTTTCACCTGACATGCACAAAATACATCATCATTATCAATTGCCCTACACCGATAGTAATTACGGAAATATTTTTTCTGTTTGGGATCGACTCTTTGGCACATTCATAAACTTGAATCGCAATGATTTAATTTATGGACTTGATACACATTTAGAAGTAAATGAAAATAATAAAATAAAAAAATTGTTAAAAATACCTTTTCAAAAAGTACGCTCGCCACAATAATTTGGTATACATTTTGATACAACGAAAATTAGTAACTTTAAATTTTGCCTTTCGGATAATGAAAAAAAGTAAATCGGTATCTTTAGATTATCAACAAACAGAACGTGTAATTGCGATGGCTCAAGAAGAACGAAAACCGTATGAAGCCATAAAAGAAGAATTTGGACTATCCGAAAATGATGTAAACGAAATAATGAAAAAAAAACTTTCTAAAGATAACTTTGAACTTTGGAAAAAAAAGGTTGTTGCAAGCAAGCCGAAGCCAAAGCCAATTGTGGTTGATGATTTTGATGAAGATTTAGAAGGTAAATATTATATCAAAAATAAATTTGATTGAATTTTAACTTGTGTTCAACCGCAGTTTTATTGAAAATTGTTCAATTTTGCCACAATGGAAAAAAAAATAACACCACAATTTACTGAAATAGAGATTGACCGCATTATAGAAATGGCTTGGGAAGATCGAACTACGTTTGATGCAATTACGCTTCAGTTTGGAATTACTGAGAAAGAGGTAATCGAATTAATGCGACGTGAAATGAAACTATCTAGTTTTAAAATGTGGCGAAAACGAGTTCAAGGACGCTCTACAAAGCATGCCAAACTTCGGGTTGATGGTGTAGACCGTTTTAAATGCACCATGCAAAAACAAATTACTCATAATAAAATAAGCAAGCGATAAGAAATTATCGCTTTTTTTATTCTTAAAAGTCAAAATAATTACTTCCTTTTTTAAATAATATTAAAATAAATATTAATATTATTTAATAGTATTGTATTTTTACTTAACTTTGTTTAAATTATAGTAAGAATATGACACCTAAACTACCCGTTCAATGTCCGAGTTGTCAAAATGCAATGTTAGTTGCTCAATTAAATTGCAGTAATTGCGAAACACGCGTTTCAGGAAATTATCCACTGCCATTATTATTGGAACTTACCGAAGACGAGCAGCAATTTGTACTTCAATTTTTTTTAAGAAGTGGCAGTTTAAAAGAAATGGCAATTCAAATGGGAAATAGTTATCCAACTGTTCGAAACAAACTCGATGATATTATTTCAAAAATTAACCAACTTAAACTTCACCGAGAATGAATCAACTACTTATTAATCCTTTTGCAAAATATTCTGAAAATAA
>JAYVGC010000005.1:0-14031 GCA_043772535.1 Flavobacterium sp.
AACAATTAATGCAACCGGATGGACTAGTACTGTTACATGTGCGGCAGCGGCTACTTGCGCTCGTCCTAAAACATTACTTGTTTCAAATATTACACAAACATCGGCTACTTTAGGTTGGACACAAACTACAAATTTTAACGGCAGTGGTCCGGCAACATCGTGGCAAGTATTATTGTTACCATGTGGCTCACCAACGCCTACAACAGCTACCACTGGATGGGCAACCGTGGGGATCAATCCTTTTAACTATACTGGTTTAACGGCATCTACTTGCTATGATTTTTATGTTCGAGCAGTTTGTTCTAGTACAGATATAAGTGCTTGGTCAATTGTTAAAACTTTTAAAACTTTGTTGCTTAATGATGATTGCTCTGGTGCAATTCAACTACCTGTTAATCAAAATACAAACTGTACTCAAACCGTTGCTGGAACTATTGACAGTGCAACGGCATCTATTAATCCAAATACATGTGGTGGTGCAATAGATGATGATGATGTATGGTACTATTTTGTTGCGACGGCTGCAACACATTATGTGTCATTTTTTGATGTAACCAGCACTGGTACATTAAATTACGCAATTTATAAAGGCGCCGATTGTAATACTATTGTTCAAGTAGGGGGGTGTACGACTTTAAACGGCGGTGTTTTAAATAGTTTAACTGTTGGTGAAACGTATAGAATACGAGTTTATTCTGCTGGCACAGCTGCTACAACCAAAACATTTAATATATGTATTGGCACCAAAATTATTGAATGTCCAAATGCGTTGCCCTTATGTGCATTAACACCTATAGTTTTGCCAAATAATGTTGGCGTGCCAAGTGCACCCAACCCTGTTACAGGTTCAACAAGCCCTGTAGTAGGCTGTTTGCTTACCGCACCATCACCAACGTATTATTATTTAGTAATACCGACTTCGGGTGATTATACCTTTTTTATGGAACAAAATACTTTGGCAAATTTCACAGGCACAGGTTTAGATATTGACTACGTTTCGTGGGGTCCTTATACCTCAACAACGGTTGCATGTGCTTCGATTACACCAACCAATACAAGGCCAGCGCCACTAGGATGTAGTTATAGTGCTTTGCCAACTGAAACGTTAACCTTAAACGGAGCTATTGCTGGCCAAGTTTATGTAATAATGATTACAAATTATACGGCAGCAACACTTCCCGGACGAAAAGGATTTATTCGTATAACGCAAACATCAGGTCCAATTCCTGCAAGCTGTTGTCCGTATACTAATTTTAGTTATTCAAGTTCATTTTATTGCAAAAATGGGGCAAATCCGTCACCAATATTATTTTCAGGAGCCACTGCAGGAGCATATACTTGCCCAAACACTGCACTTTCACTTAATGGTACTACTGGCGAGATAAATTTAGCAGCGAGTACGGCTGGTACTTACATTATAACCAGCACTATTGGAGCTGCAGGACAATGTACGGCTTCAATAAATACATACACTGTTACCATTACCAACCCGCCAGCGGCTACTTTATCCTATAGCTCGCCAAGTTATTGCATAAGCAATTCTACCGTTCAAACCCCGATACAAACGGGTGCTTTAGGAGGTAGTTATTCTGTACAACCAGTGGTTGGATTGTCATTATCTACAACCGGAACATTTGTACCAAGTACAAGTACAGCTGGGACTTATGTAATTAAATATACAATACAAGCGGCAAGCGGTTGTCCTGCAACAGTGGTGCCAGCAACCGTTATTATAAATCCTATTGTACCCTCGGTTACCGATTTTAGTTATCCAACACCGATTTGTAAAAATGCAGCAAATTTTGGTCCCACACCAAGTGCGGGTTTTACACCAAACGGAACCTATAGTATTTCGCCATTATCGCCTGCAACATCGGGTTTAACCATAAATACAACTACTGGCGCAATAGATTTGACAACATCGCTACCAGCCAGTTATATTATTAGGTATGAAGTAGCAGCTGATGTACCAAATTGTAAAGCAGGTAGTTTTACAGATTTTACATTGGTAATAAACCCAACTACAACGCCAGTTACAGGTTTTACCTATATTACCCCCGCCTGTTCGTATAACCCAAATCCAACACCAATACCAAATACAGGTTTTCAAACAGGAGGCGTTTATACAGCAACGCCACCAGGATTGTCTATTAATAGTGCCACTGGAGTTGTAAACCTAGCAGCAAGTACTGTTGGAAATTATAGTGTTAAATATGAAATAGCAGCCAATACCACTACTTGTAAATTAATTTCAACAAGTACTACTAATTTAAGTATTGTTACCGAAGTTATGCCAATGATAATTGGAGAATGTGAAGGACCCGTTTTTGTACTAAGATCAAGTGCTTTAAATAATTCATATGCAACTGCAGGCACTTCTTATCAATGGTCAACAAGCTCAGGTACGCTTTTAGGAAATTTAGCAAATCAGTCAGTTACAGAAGCAGGAAGCTATTCTGTAAAAGTAACTAATTCATCAGGATGTTACGGTATTGCCACTATAAGCGTTGACGCCATTACGTGTAGTGTACCAAAAGGAATATCAGTAAACGGCGATGGTATTAATGATGTTTGGGATTTAAGCGGATTTAAAGTGAAACAGTTAAATATATTTAATAGATACGGACAAAAAGTATATTCAAAAACAGAGTATAAAAAAGAATGGGCAGGTCAAACAGATAAGGGAGACGAATTGCCAGACGGTACTTATTTTTATGTTATAGAGCGCGTTGGTTTTGACTCTGTTTCAGGATGGGTTTATGTAAATAGAGCACTGAATTAAAAAGTAACTAACTACGAATTTTATAAATAAAAAAATGAGAAAAATGAGAAAATTATTTTTTCTAGCTATGATCACTACTCTTTGTAGTGTCGATGTTAGTGGGCAACAAGACCCTCATTATACACAGTACATGTATAATATGAGCATTATTAATCCGGCTTACGCAGGTTCTAAAGAAAACCTTTCTGCTGGTATTTTATATCGTAAACAATGGGTTGATATAGAAGGTGCACCTACAACTGCTACAATATTTGTTCACAGTCCGATTGGAAAAAATATTGGTTTAGGTATATCAGCTATATCAGATAAAATTGGTCCTGTGGATGAAAAAAATGTTTATGCCGATGTTTCCTATACGTTAAATGTTTCTGAAACTGCAAAACTTGCATTTGGATTAAAAGCAGGAGCCACATTTCACACTATTGATTTTGGCTTAATAAGCTCGTCATTACCAAAACTAGACCCTGTTTTTGCTACTAATAATCCTAATTCAAATAGTTTTAATTTAGGAACAGGGTTGTTTTATTATACCAACAAATATTATGTAGCATTAAGTGTACCAAACTTGCTAAAATCAAAATACTTAGATTTTAACGGTCGGTCATATGGTACAGAAGTATCACATTACTTTGTAACGGGTGGCTATGTTTTTGATTTAACGCCAACGCTGAAATTCAAACCTTTTATGATGGTAAAATCTTCATTTAATTCTCCAACGTCGGTAGATGCCTCAACTAACTTTTTATTTAATGATCGTTTTGAAATTGGAGCAACTTATCGTATTCAAGATTCTTTTGGAGCGATGGTAAATTTTGCAATTACACCAAATTTAAAAGTAGGTTATGCTTATGACCATATTGTTTCTGATTTAAAAATTTCTACACCGTCATCACACGAATTTATTTTGTTGTTTGATTTGAATTTCCCTAAAAAAGTATCACAATCGCCAAGGTATTTCTAACCAAAAAGGACATTAAAAACATGAAAAATCTATATATAGCTTTAAGTTTTGGTTTACTAAGTAATTCATTTTTTGCGCAAAACAAAAATACTAAAGTAGCCGATAAACTATTCAATCAATACGAATATGTGGCTGCAACCAAAGAATATCTGAAACTAGTTGAAAACAAAAAAGCAGACGCTTATGTTTATAAGCAACTTGCAGACACTTATTACAATATTTTTAATACAACAGAAGCGGTAAAATGGTATGCAAAAGCAACAGAAAGCAAACAAGATGCTGAGACCTATTTCAGATACGCCCAGATGTTAAAAGCTAATGGAAAGTACGAGGCAGCAAACATTCAAATGAAAAAATTTGCTGATACGTCACCGAACGATATGCGTGCAAAAGCATTTAATCAAAACCCAAATTACATTCCTAAATTGCTAAGCAAACAACCCACTTACAGTATAAAGACACTAGATATTAACACTGATAAATCAGAATTTGGTGCCATCTTACAAGGTAATGAACTTTATTTTACAAGTGCTCGAAACGGATCCCGCAAGGACTATGGTTGGACCAAAGAACCTTTTTTAGATATTTACAAATCGGTAAAAGCAACCACAGGTACATTTGCAATTCCAACATTGGTTTCCTCGTTAAATACTAAGTTTCATGACGGCCCTGTTTCATTTACTAAGGATGGAAATACCATATATTTTTCAGGAGACAGTTTTAGAGAAGGTGTTTTTGAAAAGGATAAAGTAAATAAAATTCGGTTAGGTCGAAACAACTTATACAAGGCAGTAAAATCGGGCGATGTATGGACAAATATAAAACCGATGCCTTTTAACAGCAGTGCGTATTCATTAAGTAATCCAAGTATAAGTAAAGATGGTAAAACATTGTATTTTTCATCAAATATGCCAGGAGGTATAGGAGCAGTAGACCTTTGGAAAGTGACAGTTAATGACGATGGAACCTACGGAAAACCCGAAAACTTAGGGAATCGAGTAAACACTGAGGGCAATGAATCGTTTCCGTTTATTGCGGATGATAATTCGACTTTGTATTTTGCATCAACAGGCAAGCAAGGATTGGGTGGACTGGATATTTATCAGATTGATTTGAATAAAACTACAGATGCTATAAATATGGGAAAACCATTAAATAGCGAAAAAGATGATTTTGCGTTTACTTTAAATGATGCGACCAAAATTGGTTATTTTTCGAGTAACAGAGTTGGAAACGATGATTTATTTGAGGCAGTAGGTATTTGCGCATTTGAAGTTTTAACAATTGTATCTGATGGTAAATCGGGCAAAACATTGCCAAATGCAAAGGTGGCAATTGTTGACGAAAAAAATAACATAATAGCAACCGAAGTGACCAATGATCAAGGTGAGGTAAATTTTACAGTAGAATGTGATAAACCATACAGTATTCAGGCTACCAACGATGGTTTTGAAGGAAATGTGTTTCAGGTAGCGGCAAGTTCTGGAAAACAAGCTATTATTCAAGCAATATTACAACCAATTCAAGAAATTATTAAGGAAAATGAAGTGGCATTAAAAGAGATTAATTTTGAATTTAACAGAAGTAATGTTACCCAAGATGGTGCATTTGAACTAGATAAATTAGTGCAAGTACTGGTTTTAAATCCTCAAATGGTTGTAATGGTTAAAGCACATACAGACAGCAGGGGTAGTGATGTTTATAATTTAAATTTATCGGATCGCCGAGCAAGGTCAACGGTTCAGTATTTACTTTCGAAAGGTGTTGCTCCAACTAGAATTTCTGGAAAAGGATTTGGAAAAAGTGAACCAAAAGTAGCTTGTGGAGAAACATGTACCGAAGAGGAACATGCTATAAACAGACGCTCAGAATTTTTGATTGTAAAATAAAAACACTTAGGTGATAAAAAAATTCCGATTACATTTGTAGTCGGAATTTTTTTGTCAATTCTATAAATCAAAACCTAAATTAACTCCTAGTTTTTGAGCGATAACCTTATTAATCCTGTTCTTTAATTCGGGAATTTTGATGCTTTCGATGACTTCATTGCTAAAAGCATACATCAATAGTGCTTTAGCTTCTTTTTTAGGAATTCCCCGCTGTTGCATATAAAACATAGCATTTTCATCTAATTGACCAATGGTACAACCGTGAGAGCATTTTACATCGTCTGCAAAAATTTCTAGTTGTGGTTTGGCATTTATCGTGGCTTTGTCGCTTAAAAGAATATTATTGTTTTGTTGAAAAGCATTTGTTTTTTGCGCCTCTTTTTCCACAAATATTTTTCCATTAAAAACCCCCACAGCATTATCCGAAAGAATATTTTTATAATTTTGATGACTTTCGCAATTTGGCGTAGCGTGCTGTACAAGAGTATAATGGTCAACGTGTTGTTTGTCGCCAATTATGGTAATTCCTTTTAAAGTAGAGTCAATTCGTTCTCCGAAGTGATAAAAATTTAAATTGTTACGAGTCATATTTCCTCCAAAAGAAAAAGTATGCACCGATACATTACTTTCTTGTTGTTGCGCAATATATGTATTGTCAATTAAATTTGCAGTTTGTAAATCATTTTGAATTTTATAGTAATCGACAAGAGCCCGTTTGTTGGCAAAAATTTCGGTAACAGAATTTGTAAGCACCGGATTTTGGTTTAAACTTTGATGCCGTTCCATAATTTGCACATGCGCATTTTCGCCAACTATAACCAAATTTCTTGGCTGTACCATCAAAGCATTTTCTTTTCCGGTCGAAAAATATATAATTTCGATGGGTTTTTCTACAACTTTGTTTTTAGGAATATTAACATACGCACCTTCATTTGCAAAAGCTGTATTTAATGACGTTAAACTATCGTCTTTGTTTGCTATTTTATTAAAATACGCATCAATATAACTTTTATATTTTGGTTTATTTAACGCAGCACTCATTAAACAAACATCTAAACCATCATGCGTTGTTGCCGACAAAAAGGAGCTAAAAATACCGTCTACAAAAATTATTTTATGGGTATCAATTTCGTGCAGAAAATATTTTTTTACTTCTGAAAACTCAACTGTATTTTCTGTTTTTGGAAATACAGAAAAATCGTTTTTAAGTATAGCACTTAGCGACGTATATTTCCAAGCTTCTTCCTTTTTAGAAGGGAAGCCTTTATTTTCAAAGTTTTTCAGTGCCGAAGTCCGTATATCATGAAGTTCAGAGTTGATGTCAATTCGCTCTTCAAATGCCATAAATGAGGCTATTAATTTTTCTTTTAACATTTATTTGTAGTTGGTGGTTATTCGTTGATGGATGCAAAAGCCAGTAGGTATTAACTTGTACGTCTTTAAACTAATTCCTTAATCCAATCGTATCCCTTTTCTTCAAGCTCGTAGGCCAATTCTTTTCCGCCCGATTTTACAATTTTGCCATCCATTAAAACATGAACGAAATCTGGAATAATATAATCCAAAAGTCTCTGGTAATGTGTAATTACCAGAACGGCATTATTTTCGTTTTTTAAAATGTTTACGCCGTTAGCAACAATTCTGAGTGCGTCAATGTCTAGTCCTGAATCAGTTTCGTCAAGAATGGCCAATTTCGGTTCTAACATTGCCATTTGAAAAATTTCATTACGCTTTTTTTCACCGCCCGAAAAACCTTCGTTTAATGATCGCGACAAAAATTTACGATCTATTTCTAGAAGCTCTGATTTTTCGCGAATCACTTTTAACATTTCGTTCGCTGGCATGTCTTCTTTTCCGTTGGCTTTTCGAGTTTCGTTTATTGCTGTTTTGATAAAGTTAGTTACCGATACTCCTGGTATTTCAACAGGATATTGAAATGATAAAAAAACACCTTTGTGGGCTCGTTCTTCAACAGAAAACTCAGAAATATCCTCGCCCTCTAAAAAAATTTGTCCATTGGTAACAGTATAGGTTTCATTACCAGCTATTATACTTGACAGGGTGCTTTTTCCGGCACCGTTAGGCCCCATAATTGCATGCACTTCGCCTGCTTTTATTTCAAGGTTAATTCCTTTCAGGATTTCTTTATCTTCAATTGAAGCGTGTAAATTTTTTATGGATAACATTAAATAGATATTTAAAATTGTGTTCTCGATTTTCGATGGAACTATTAAATGCAAAAATAATGATAACCTATTGATTAAATGGAATTGAAACGATAAATTTTTACTATTTTTTAATACTAAAAAATAGTATGCCTCGCTATTATATGTGACGGATTGTTTTTTATTGCTCTTACAATTTAAAATATGGTATAACGCTGATGCTAAATTAAAAAACAATGGTACTACTGTACCATGAACTTTAGCATTCAATGATATCTCGTACAGTTGACAAAAAATTGATACCGATTTATTAATTTACTCTACAATATCATTTGTGATGATTAATTATTCCTGCAAAATACCATCAACAATGTGACGAATCGTTACAAATCAAAATGCTTACAGTGCATATTTTACGAGTTTTACAATTAGAATTTAAACTAAAAAAGCAACATTAAATTTGGTTCATTAAGCGATAAATTTATCTTTTATAAACCAATAAATACGATTAAATTCACAGTAATTAATTATACCTATCGCAATGTAATGTGATAAATTTTATTAAAAAATGTCCCTTATAAAGTCAGCATAAAAAGTTTAAAACAGCAAAAAGCACAATGCATCAAAAAGAATGATTGTTTAAATATAAATTAAAATAGTACAAAAAGAATATTTTTAAAAATAAATTGTTGATATTTGCTATGTTCAATTAAAAGCAAGGGTTTACCATTGTATTTGCGAAAAAAAAGTACATTTACATTATTAATATACGTTTTTAAATAATCTTTTGGCACGTTTATTGAAAATAAGTATTCGCAACTAAATTTTTTTATTTTACATTTTTGTATACAACAATCTAAAATACAAATGATTATGATTATAAAGAATTGGTTTTTTCTAAGACAAAAAAAATTATTAACATTTTTATGTTGACATCATTTAATTTTTTCTATATATTGCATCTTATTTAACAAAATATAAATGAAATTAGTCGTCTTTAAAATTACTTTTTACTATATTTTAAAATAAATTTTAACAAAAAAAACGGATTATGAAATTAAACTACGCATCCTTTGTATTATTTTTTATGCTTACAAGCATAGCTGTAAACGCCCAAAAGCCCGTTACTCAAAAACCAATAATTAATATTAGAGGAATTGGCACATACCATTCACTCAAAGAATTAGAAGGTTTATTAAAAGGCGAATTAATCACGTTATATTTAGAACGAATAAAAATCATCATTAATATAGTGCCTTACGTTGGAATTACGAACAAACCAGGTGTTACCCTCAAAGATTTAGGAATACCTGAAACTATTGAGAACGTGAAAGCTTTAGATAGAGAATTTGAAAATAAAAATTTATTTGTAAGCACCTCATTTGATTTTATTACAACAATGCTACCTTATTCAGATAAGTCAAGTATAATACAAGGTATTTTATTTTATGAAGATGTCTTGAAAAAAATACATTCTGGCGACGAATTGTAAAATTAATTTTTTTTACACCTTTACAAATAATAAAAAATTATCAAATTATCAAGTTAATGAATAAAATTAGATTTTTTATACTCATAACAAGCTTTTTAACCCTTTTTTCTTTCTCTCAACAAGAGAAAGGAATAATCGGTAGTAATAATTGGCTTACTGGTTGGTCTGCTTTCAAGCCCAACAAATATGATTATAGCGAAACCACTAAAATTTTAATTGGTAAAATCTCTACAAATTATACTTTAACCAACTCTAATATTTACCTTTTACAAGGAA
Organism: Flavobacterium sp.; assembly: GCA_043772535.1. Classification (GTDB taxonomy): domain Bacteria; phylum Bacteroidota; class Bacteroidia; order Flavobacteriales; family Flavobacteriaceae; genus Flavobacterium. The sequence goes on from JAYVGC010000005.1 coordinate 9,566, forward strand.
AGGTATATGTCACCAATAATGCTGTTTTAACAATTGAACCAGGCACTGTTATTAGGGGTGATTTTGAATCATCGGGAACATTAATCATGACAAAGGGTACAAAATTAATTGCTGAAGGCACAAATAATAATCCCATTGTTTTTACCTCAAACAAACCGATAGGCGAACGAAAACCGGGCGACTGGGGCGGAATTGTAATGATTGGCGATGCGCCTATCAACAGTTTCGGAGGTACTTCCAATTTAGATTTGGATCTAGATGTTGAATACCGTGCGTATGGAGGGCCAAACGTTAAAAACGACTCGGGCATATTAAAAAATGTTCGTATTGAATACGCCGGTAAGGCAGCAGAAGGATTTCCGAACTTTAATGGACTTACTTTAGCGGGGGTAGGCAATATAACCAAAATAGATTTTGTTCAAGTTAGCTATTCTATAAACAATTCTTTTTACATTTTGGGCGGCGGTTTAAACCTGAATAACTTAGTTTCTTACAAATGCAAATTAGATGACTTTGCATTTACGCAAGGAACACAATGTAATTTAAGCAATTCAATTGCTATTAGAAATGCATTTTTGGTATCAAACATAACCGGCTCAAGGTGCATGGAAATCAGTTCTTATATCAAGAAAGAAAATACTGATTTTTCTAAAAAACTCACGAACGTAATTGCTTCAAATATAACTTTAGTTAACGAAAGTGATGACGGAACTGGAAATAACGGATTAATACACGAAGCAATAAAGGTTAACAACAATACGCTGTTTACTTTAAAAAATAGTGTGATTTCGGGGTTCAGTCCAGCCGTCATATTTACCTCTCTGATTGAAATAAAAGATGAAAACTTAAGAAATATAAATTTACTCGGACTATTTATTAATAATTGCAAAGGAAATATAATGACTGAACTAGCAGGTGTTTTTAATGACGATTTGGAGGCTTATTATTCAGGTTTTTCAAATCTACAATCACAAAGCCCGGCTATTGAAGTTTTTCTTGACCATAAAAACGAAAAGACACCCGATTACAGACTTAAAATTAATAAAATAAATTAACTAAAATAAAAAATACATATAAGCTACAAAAATCACTTTTTTGTAGCTTTTTTTTTAAAAAAATCTTTCACCGTCAAAGTCAAAAATAATTATGAACAATTTTTGTTAATATAAACATAATAAAGTAAAAAAAAAGAAGTACTTTTAACCACGCTTTAAAAAAAATTTGAGAACGAAAGATTAAAATCTTTAATTTGATGTCGAAAAATATAAAATTACTGACTACCACATTGGCCTTACAAATGTTGCAAACCACACTAGTTTTCTTTTTTGGAACGACTTTGTTGGTTTCACAAGCTATTCAAGTGCCTAAGTTTGTTTCAAATCCAACTGCGCCTTTTCCATCGGTATTTTGTGCGGATGCTATCAACAATAATAATATTGCGTTCAAATTTAATTTTTCGGGTGCATTTGATTCACAAAATAAATTTATAATGCAAATGTCTAACGACAATTTTGTGTCCAATATAATTAACGTATCAAGTTATTTAACTACCGGTATATCGCCCGGAACTATATCACTAGTAATACCTGAATCCACACCTGCAGGAAATTACAAGCTCAGGGTTTTTGGTACATCCCCACCAACGGGCGGTGCGCCAACTACCGTTTTTGATTTTCATTATATAAAGCACAATACAACAATACCTTTAAATTCGCCAGCATCGGTAACTTCCTGCGGAAACAGTTATACTATTGCTATCAAAAATACAGGTACAAACGAATCACCGCTATTTTACAACGACTTAACCTATAAATGGTTTAAAAATGCCTCTCCAAACCCAATACAAGTGGGTACAAGCACACAAACTAATCCTAGCTATACTGTTCCTTCCTCTGCCCCAGGGGATTATTTTGTTATTACAGATTACGGTCAGTGTACCTCCTCTTCAACTTCAACTTCAACACTAATTAATGTTAGTTTTTTAGCTGCTAGCCCGCTAACAATTACGAGTGATAACGGCACAAATTTTTGCCAAGGAACCACCTACACTTTAACAAGTAGTATCAATACCGCACCTGGCTACAGCTTCGCCTGGTATTACGAAAATGTATTAATTCCGACTGCAACAACAAATACGTACATCGCTCCTCAAGCTGGTACTTATAAACTTGAAGTAAACACCGGCAGTTGCTTAATCGAATCGTATATTACCTTGACGCAAACACCCATAACGGCAAGTTTAAATATAGTGTCGCCAAGTACAATACTTGCAGGACAAATAGTTACCATTATAGCAACCACTACAGCTTCGAACCCAACGTACGAATGGTACTATAATACTGTTTTACAACCATCTGAAACTACAAACACATTTTTGGCCACAACTACAGGAATTTATAAAGTAAAAGTCAATCAAACTGCAGGATGCATCACTTTTAAAGAACTAACTGTAGTATTAAATTCCTCAACAACAATACCAGTAATTGTGAACGAAGTTCCAAATTTAATTTCACCCAATAGCGATGGCATAAATGATACATGGGTTTTACCAACGTCAATTACATCACAAGGAAATATAAAAATAGAATTATTGGATTCATACGGTAAAATGGTCTATTCCACAGACAACTATTTAAACGATTGGCCACAAGATGGTACTGAAATACCAACTACAAACCCAATATACTATTATATAATTTACATAAAAGACGAACCTGTACGACAAGGATCGATAACAGTTATAAAAACATTATGATTAAAAAATTATATTTTTTATTAATTTTAATTATCATTCCTATGGTCGTTTGCTCTCAAAACAACGCTATAGCATCCTTTGATTTACCACTGAACAATTCATTTAAATTTAATAAATATTTAATAAATCCAACTTTTAGCTTTGTACGAGAAGACTACTCCGCAATTAACTTTTACAACAGACGTCAATGGTCACAATTTGAAAACCCACCTCAAGTATATTTTATAAATTACACAGGTAAAGTGGGAGAAAACTCCAGTTCATCAATAGGCTTATACCAACAAAATTATGGAGTTTTAACAAATTTTGGAGCACAAATAAATTATGCCCACAATATTTTATTATCAAACGATACTAATTTCACATTTGGCTTCAACCTTTCCTATTACAACAGTGGTTTTAATGTTGGAAAAATAGTAACTAATAGTCCCGAACCCCTTTTACAATCGGCAGATTCAAACTCATTAATTGCTTTTAAACCAGGGCTAAATTTTGGTACAGGTTTTATTGACATCGGAATAACCATTAATAATTTGTTTTTATACAACTTAAAAACAAGTCAAATGGTAGCAAACGACCAAGGTAAAAGTTACTCGGGTCATGTAATGTACACAGGTTATCTGAGCGACGCACAAGGTTTATTTGAAAAAGCAAAATTCTCAACATTAATTCAAGCTGAAAAAAAAATAGCTACGACCGCATTTTCAGGAAATGTAATTCTCGATGCGCCAAATGGGGGCTGGATACAAGCAGGATACAATACAATATATGGAATTTCTGGAGGATTAGGAATTTTAGTAACAAAACATATCGCCATAGGATATAACTACGAAAAAGGAATAGGAGAGATTTCTAAACTAGGATCCAATCACGAAATAACATTTGCTTATATTTTTAGAAATTATAATGATGAAGACTATGAACCCTTATTATTTAGAGCAAAACCGCAACCTCAGGTACAACTTCCAAAAATAGATATCGCTGAAAAAAAACAAAAAGAAATAGAAATAAATGCCACAAGACAACGCCTAGTTGCTGAAGCTGCAGAGAAAATAAAAATAGCACAAGATGCAAAAATAGAAAAAATTAAACAAGCAACTGAAACAGCTAAAAACGCACAAATAAATAATGATCGACTCGCCCTAGAAGCATTAAATTTGAAAAAAGCATCAGATGCAAAATCAGTTGCAGACGCTAAAATACAGGCAGAAACAAGCAGAATAGCGCTTGACAACGCAAACGCAGAAAAAATTAGAAAATCAAAAATAGTTGAAAAGGCTTTATCAGACAAGCAAACCAAAGATATAGCTGATGCAGCAAAATTACAAATAATAAATACTGCAAAAGCTACAGACGACGCGCGACAAAAAGCTGATGCTGCAAAATTAATTACAATTAATAATGCAAAAGCAGTCGCTGATGCAAAATTAAAAGCTGATGCAGCAGCACTCAAAGCAATTGCCAATAATAAAGCTACTGCTGATAAAGAAGCGAAAGCAGTAGCGGACGCCGCAAAATTAAGAGCGATTGCCGATGCAAAAACAATTGCTGACGCAAAATTACAAGCTGATATTGCAAAACTAAAAGCACTTGCCGATGCAAAAGCAAACACCGATGCAAAATTAAAAGCTGATACAGAAAAACTAAAAGAAATTGCCGATGAAAAAGCTGCCGCAGCCGCAGAAAAAGCTATTGCTGATAAAGAAGCAAA
>JAYVGC010000006.1:0-41024 GCA_043772535.1 Flavobacterium sp.
GCATTTATAATGTAGCCCGCATTTGGAGCTTTAACTTTTTGTTCAAATTTACCAAACGGATCTGTGATTAATCCCATAACATCACCCTTTTTAACATAAGTACCTATCAAATTGTTATCGTGCAATAAACCAGAGCATTTGGCACGTATCCAACTCGATTTTTCGATAAATAACGTTGGATTGTTTTGTACTTTAACCAGTTTATTTGTTGACAGCATATTCAAATAAAAAAGTAATCGTTTTACACCATTCACCCCTTCAGTGGTAACGGTTTCATTAATTTCTAATGATTTTCCGCCTTCAAACAATAGCATTTTAACGCCCATTTTAGATCCAGAATTTCTAAAAGAGCCAACAATATTTTTAGAATACAGTGTAAATGGAGCATCAAAAATTGCAGCTAATTTTTTTAACTCTTCATTTCCAGGTACGATGCGTATTTGTGGCACATTAAATCGACTCGCACCGCCTGCATGAAAATCGACACAATAATCAATAAATGGTATAATTTCTTTCAATATATGATAGGCAAATCGGCTGGCCAATGATCCATTTTTACTTCCAGGAAAAACCCGATTTAAGTCACGACCGTCAGGAAATTCGCGTGATTTATTTACAAAACCAAATACATTTACAATAGGAATGCAAATTATGGTACCTGTTTTTGGCTTATTTATTTTTTGAACTATCAATTGCCGCACAATTTCGATACCATTTATTTCATCGCCATGAATTGCTGCTGTAAATAAAACAGTTGGTCCGTCAATTTTTGAGCGTTCTACAATAATTGGAATTTTTAATTTAGTTGTTGTGTGCAGTTTCGCAATTTCCATATTAATGGTTTTGCTTTCGCCCATGGCAATGCTTTCGCCCAAAAGTATAATGGTTTTATCTAACATATTGACAGTAAGTTTAGCGAATGTAAACAAATTTAGTAAAACAAACCACAATGTATAAAATCGAATTTTATTTTGTTTCAAAAACATTCAAATTTTAGTAACTTTGCTTTTATGATTTCACACGATTTATCCTTACAAATTCAAACGCTTCCCGACAACCCTGGGGTGTATCAATATTATGATAAAGAGGATAAAATTTTGTACGTTGGTAAAGCAAAAAATCTAAAAAAACGGGTAGCTTCTTATTTTAATAAAGTACACGATATTGCTAAGACAAATGTGTTGGTAAAAAAAATAGTTACCATTAAACATATAGTTGTTTCGAGCGAGGGCGACGCGTTGCTTTTAGAAAACAATCTTATAAAAAAACTGCAACCCCGATACAATATTCTTCTTAAAGACGATAAGACTTACCCTTGGATTTGCATTAAAAAAGAGCCGTTTTCACGCATATTTCCTACGCGTAAATTAGTTAAAGATGGCTCAGAATATTACGGACCTTACACTAATTTTAAAACCGTGGGGGTTATTTTAGATTTAATCAAAGAATTGTATCCGCTTCGCACTTGTAATTACGATTTAAACCAACAAAATATTGATAATTATAAATTTAAAGTATGCTTAGAATTTCATATTGGTAATTGTAAAGGACCCTGCGAGGGATATGAATTGCTTGAAAATTATCAACTTCAGGTTGATTCAATTCGGAATATTCTGAAAGGAAATTTTAAAGAGAGCTTAAAGGATTTTAAGATAAAAATGAATTATTTTGCAGCTGAAATGCAATTTGAAGAAGCGCAAAAAATTAAAGAAAAAATTCATATTTTAGAAAATTACCAAGCCAAATCAACCATTATAAATCCAAAAATTAATAACGTTGATGTATTTACAATTATTTCGGACGAAGCAATGGCTTATGTAAATTTTTTGCAAATCAATCACGGTGCAATTATACGCTCTTATACACTTGAAATAAAGAAAAAACTCGATGAATCTGACGAAGATTTACTACAACTAGCTGTAGTTGAGCTTCGTGAACGTTTTAACTTGTTGTCACGAGAATTACTTTTGCCATTTCCGCTATATTTTGCAGATAATATAAAGGTTACCGTACCCCAATTAGGCGATAAAAAGCAAATTTTAGATTTATCAATTCGCAATGCAAAATATTACAGAATGGATCAATTGAAACAAATTCAAATTGTTGATCCTGAGCGGCATACTAATCGAATAATGGCGCAAATGCAAAAAGATTTGCGACTTTCGGTTGAGCCAAGGCACATTGAATGTTTTGATAATTCTAACATACAAGGAACCAACCCAGTTGCGGCCTGCGTGGTCTTTAAAGAGGGCAAACCGGCTAAAAAAGAGTACCGGCACTTTAACATTAAAACTGTTGTAGGGCCAGATGATTTTGCCTCGATGGAAGAAGTCGTTTACAGACGTTACAAGCGCATGCTCGACGAAAACCAGTCGTTACCCAATTTAATAATTATTGACGGCGGAAAAGGACAACTTTCATCAGCGTTGAAGAGTTTAGATGATTTGGGTTTGCGCGGAAAAATTGCCATTATTGGAATTGCAAAACGGTTGGAAGAGCTTTTTTATCCTGGCGATTCTGTACCATTATATTTAGACAAAAAATCTGAAACTTTAAAAGTAATTCAGCAATTACGCAATGAAGCGCACCGTTTTGGAATTACCCATCATCGCGATAAACGCAGCAAAGCAGCCCTAAACTCGTCGGTTGAAGAGATAACTGGCATAGGAGAAATAACAATGTTAACCTTAATAAAACATTTTAAATCGGTAAAAAGACTTAAATTAGCATCAGAAAAAGAAATTGCAGAGATTGTTGGAATTTCTAAAGCAAAAAAAATTATAAGTTTTTATCATAAAGAAGTAGAATTATGAGTAGTCAATATGCAGTTTTTGGTTTTTGGTTTTCAGGGCTTAATTTTCATAAAATAAATAGTAATAAAGCAAACCTCTCTTTTCTTAACTACGCTTTTTTTTTCACTCTTTTTTTTATTTTTAATGGATTGCCTATTTTTTCACAACAAAATAGACCGAAAATTGGACTCGTTTTATCGGGTGGCGGAGCAAAAGGGTTTGCCCATATTGGCGTTTTAAAAGAAATAGAAAAAGCAGGAATTAAAATTGATTACATTGGTGGTACCAGCATGGGTGCCGTGGTGGGAGGATTATATGCTACCGGTTATAGTGCAACACAAATAGATTCTATTTTTACAGCCACAAGTTTTCAAGAGCTTATACAAGATTATATTCCTAGAACTTCTAAAAGTTTTTATGAAAAACGAAATGACGAATTATACGCCGTGTCACTTCCTTTTAATAAGTTTAAGGTCAGTGTACCAATTGCATTATCAAAAGGAATGTATAATTATAATTTATTAACAAAACTAACGCAAAGCGTACGAAATATTACCGATTTCAATAAACTTCCAATTCCCTTTTTATGTATTGCATCAAATATCGAATCTGGCGAACAAGTATTATTAAATAAAGGGTATTTGCCCGAAGCACTATTGGCAAGTTCAGCTTTTCCGTCGCTATTTTCTCCGGTTGAAATTAACGGCAAAATGTTAATTGATGGAGGAGTAACAAATAATTATCCCATTGCGGAAGTAAAAAAAATGGGTGCCGATATTATTATTGGCGTCGATGTGCAAGACGATTTAAAAGATAGAAATTACCTTACCGAAGCAACCAGAATTTTAGTACAAATTTCAAATTTTGGCATGGTAGCCCGCATGAAAGATAAGGTAGCACTAACAGATGTTTATATAAAGCCCGAGGTAGCCCAATACTCTGTAATCTCATTTGCTGAGGGCAAAGAAATAATACAAAAAGGACAAGAAGCTGCATTTTTAGTAAATGAAAAATTATTAAAACTGGGTGATTTATTACATTATAAGCAGCAATCATTAAAAATAGAGTCTGACTCGTTAAACCTTCAACAAATAGTTGTTAATGATTTGAATAATTATACTAGAGCTTACATTATTGGAAAATTAGGGTTTAGACAAGGTTCAAAAATAGCATTCAATGATTTAAAAAACGGAATTAACAAATTAAATGCTACGCAAAACTTTAGAACCATAAACTACGAATTATCAAAGGCAAACAATGAAAGCGATGAATTAAAATTAATATTAACAGAAAGTAAAAATCGTACTTTTTTAAAATTCGGGTTGCATTACGATGGGTTATACAAAAGTGCCATTTTAGCAAATTTAACTCAAAAAAAATTATTGTTTAAAAATGATATTTTGTCTATCGACATTGGTTTAGGCGACAATTTTAGATACAACCTAGATTATTATATAGACAATGGATTTTATTTTAGCTTCGGAATTAAATCGCGTTTAAATCAATTTAATAAAAATGTTGCCTCTGATTTTAGTAATGGTACTTTATTAACGCAACTAGGAATAAATACTATAAATATCGACTTTTTTGATTTTACAAACCAAGTATATTTGCAAACCATTTTTGAACAAAAATTTCAAATAGGAATTGGTTTAGAACAAAAATTTTTGAAAATACAATCAAATACGTTAGGCACATCCAACAAAACATTTGAAAATAATGACTATTTTAGCGTGTTTGGTACAATCAAATACGACTCGTACGATGATAAATTTTTTCCAAAAAAAGGTTGGGGTTTCAACGGCGACATTCAAACATTTATATACTCAACAGATTATTCGAATCTCTTTAATCGATTTTCAATTGTAAAAGCCGACGCTGGAATAGCACAAACATTTTTTAAAAACTATACCGTAAAACTACAATCCGAAGTAGGTTTTTCCGTAGGTCAAAAAAGCATTTCGTTTTTTGATTTTGTACTCGGTGGCTGTGGCTTCAATATGATTAATAATTTTAAACATTTTTATGGCTACGATTTTTTATCACTAGCCGGTAATAGTTATCTAAAAACGTTAGCCACACTTGATGTAGAAGTTTATAATAAAAATCATCTTAATTTTTCAGCAAATTTTGCCAATATACAAGACAATTTATTCGACAAGGCCAATTTTATCTCAATTCCAAAATATTCTGGGTATGCCATTGGCTATGGTCTTGAAAGTCCTTTAGGCCCCATAGAAATAAAATATACGTGGTCGCCCGAACTGCGTAAAGGATTTACTTTTGTAAACGTAGGATTTTGGTTTTAGTCATAAAAACCAACAAATTTTGAAACAATTACTTTATTTATAAAACAAAAAAAGTATATTTGAAAATTAAAATTAAAAAATCAATAAATTATGTCAATTTGGAGAGTTAAACCCGTATCAGCTTTTGAAGATGATATGAAGAAAAGCGATTTAAAGCGTGTGTTAACCCGTTGGGGATTAACATCTTTAGGGATAGGCGCCATTATCGGAGGAGGAATTTTTACCCTAACCGGAATTGCAGCACACGATTATGCAGGACCAGCCCTAGCCTTATCATTTGTTATTGCAGGTGTAGGTTGTTTATTTGCCTCACTTTGCTATGCCGAATTTGCCTCGGTTTTACCCGTCGAAGGTTCTGCTTATGCCTACGCGTATGGAACTGTTGGTGAGCTATTTGCGTGGTTCATCGGATGGAATTTAATACTAGAATACATGATGGGTGCCACAACCGTAGCCGTAGCATGGAGTGGCTATTTCGTAAAGTTTTTGCACCTTTTTGGACTAGATTTTCCAATTTGGCTCTGTAACGATCTTGCCACAGCAACCGAAAAAATAACAGCACATAACACAGCAGTACCCAATGAATTATGGACGCTACCAAGCTTTGCCTTCAATCTGCCAGCATTCGTAATAACCTGGATTGTAACCGCAATTTTAGTAAAAGGAATTAAAGAAGCAGCAAGCACTAACAACATCATCGTAATCATAAAAGTAGCCGTAGTATTATTTGTAATAATAGTAGGCGCATTTTATATAAATACCGATAATTGGCACCCATTTATCCCAGACGCAGTTCCTGCCTTAGATGAATTAGGAAACGCAACAGGTAAAATGAACTTCGGTTTTGGAGGTGTACTAACAGCTGCAACAATTGTATTTTTTGCCTATATTGGTTTCGACGCCGTTTCAACTCAAGCCGGAGAAGCAATTAATCCCAAAAAAGATGTACCTTTCGCAATAATTGCCTCTCTAGTAATTTGCACCATTTTATATATTTTAGTATCATTGGTATTAACAGGCATGGTACCGTACTCTGTACTCGATAAAGCCGCACCAGTAGCATCTGCGTTTAGCGAAAAAGGCTTAACATGGGCCGTATTCATAATTACATTAGCAGCAACTGCAGGTTTAACATCGGTAATGCTAGTAATGATGCTAGGGCAAACAAGAATATTTTTAGGAATGTCAAAAGACGGTTTACTACCAAAATTCTTCAAATCAATACATCCCGAATTTAAAACGCCCTACAAAAGCACTATCTTAGTTGGAGCAATAATATCAGTAGTTGCCGCCGTAACACCCATCGACAAAGTAAGCGAAATGTGCAGCATGGGAACGCTACTCGCCTTTGCAATGGTATGCGTAGCGGTAATGATGCTGCGGTATAAAAAACCCGAACTTGACCGACCATTTCGCACGCCAGCCGTTTATTTAGTAGGGTCATTAGGAGTTGCATTTAACATTTTCTTAATGTGTTTTGTACGAGTACACACCTGGATTGCATTTATAGTTTGGGGAATCATCGGAATTGCCGTTTATTTTTTATACAGTAAAAGACGATCTAATTTAGAACCAAAACAATAATTATTTGGGCGTTGCCTGGGAAAAAAACCCAGTCCCGTGCTGTACGCTATATCTTTTTTGCCATCAACAAACTGTTTAAGGGCAAAAAAGGATGCCGCTACCATCACTAACGCAAAAATAGTAGTACCCAACAAATTATATTTAAAAAAATCCAAATGCATAATTTAAGTGCATTTGGATTTTTTTTTATAAATTTTTCCGATATTTGTTTAAAAATAGAAGCACAATTAAAGTATTAAAATCAACTCGTACATAATTTTTCACAACAAGCTGCCATCGTATTGCAACAACTTGTAATGAAATACTATTTTAAAGATGTTTAAGTACAACACAAGAGCCCAATTTTAAAATTTTCAAAAACCATACATAAATGCCACTATATCATAAACTAGGACAATTTCCGCCAAAGCGTCACACCCAATTCGAAAAACCCGAAGGTGGATTCTACTACGAGCAATTGTTTGGAACCGAGGGCTTTCACGGGCATTCGTCGTTATTATACCACGTGCATCGTCCAACGCAAGTAAAAGAAATAGTAAAATCGTATGATGTACAACCCAAAATCGCAATTAATAAAAATATTAAATCATTACTTTTTAAAGGCTTTGAATTGCAACCTGAAGATGATTTTTTAACCAGTCGAAAACCAATGTTGGTCAATAACGATTGCACCATCGGGCTTGCGGCACCACGGCACTCATTAACTGATTATTTCTATAAAAATGCCGATGCCGACGAACTGATTTTTATCCATAAAGGAAGCGGCAAACTCCGAACAATGCTCGGAAACATCAACTTTGAATACGGTGATTATTTAATTATTCCGCGCGGAATAATTTATCAAATTCAATTCAATACCGAAGAAAATAGATTGTTTTATGTCGAATCATTTGCACCATTTTATACGCCAAAACGATATAAAAACGAATCAGGACAACATTTAGAACACGCTCCATTTTGCGAACGCGATTTTAAATTACCAGCAGCGTTAGAAACACATAATGAAAAAGGCGATTTTCTTATCAAAATTAAAAAAGAAGGCATCCTACACGAAATCATTTATGCCACGCATCCATTTGATGTCATAGGCTGGGACGGCTATAATTTTCCATACGGGTTTTCCATACACAATTTTGAACCAATAACAGGTCGAGTACACCAGCCGCCGCCAGTGCATCAAACTTTTGAAACGGCAACCTTTGTAGTATGTTCATTTTGCCCACGCATGTACGATTATCATCCAAAAGCAATTCCAGCGCCCTACAATCACAGCAATATAGATAGTGATGAGGTTTTGTACTACGTTGATGGCGATTTTATGAGTAGAAACAATATCGAACAAGGGCACATAACATTACACCCAAAAGGAATTCCGCATGGGCCAGCACCGGGTGCAATGGAACGGAGTATTGGTCATACACAAACCCATGAGTTAGCGGTAATGGTAGATACATTTCGCCCATTAATGGTTACCGAAATCGCCATGGGACTCGATGATGGGAAGTATTATAAAAGTTGGTTAGAATAAAATGATTACTTGTAAACAGAGGCTATGAAATACTATCGATTTCGTTTTGATAAAGTATAAAATAAACCAAATAAAATCGTTATATAATCAAAATAATTTTAAGTAATCATAACTAAAATAAAAGATAAACCAAGTACAGTAAGTATTTGAAAACAGCAATAACATTTTCTAAAATTAGAAAAACCGAATAATAATATAAAAAAAATGAATAAAGAAGTAAAATCTGTTGAATACGGACTAGAAAAAATATTTGAAGGGGCACAAGATTTTTTGCCATTGTTAGGCACCGACTATGTAGAGTTTTATGTGGGCAACGCCAAGCAAGCGGCGCATTATTATAAAACGGCTTTTGGTTATCAATCAGTAGCATACGCAGGTTTAGAAACGGGCGTAAAAGACCGCACAAGCTATGTTTTAGGACAAGATAAAATTAGGTTGGTATTCACTACACCTCTAAACGAAAATTCACCAATAAACGATCATTTGCGTAAACATGGCGATGGTGTAAAAGTAGTTGCACTATGGGTTGAAGACGCAACATCAGCGTACGAAGAAACCACAAAACGAGGCGCAAGATCTTTTATGGAGCCTACTGTAGAGACCGACGAATTTGGACAAGTAATTCGTTCCGGAATTTATACGTATGGCGAAACGGTGCATGTTTTTGTAGAACGAAAAAACTATAAAGGTACTTTTTTACCAGGCTACAAAAAATGGAAATCTGACTATAATCCCGAAGCAACGGGCTTAAAATACATTGACCACATGGTGGGTAACGTAGGTTGGAACGAAATGAATACTTGGGTTAAATTTTATGAAGATGTAATGGGATTTGTAAATTTTTTATCGTTCGATGACAAGCAAATTCATACCGAATATTCGGCTTTAATGAGTAAAGTGATGAGCAACGGAAACGGAAGAATTAAGTTTCCTATAAATGAACCTGCCGAAGGAAAAAAACGTTCGCAAATTGAAGAATACCTCGATTTTTATGGAGGACCTGGCGTGCAACACATTGCAATTGCAACCGATGATATAATCAAAACTGTTTCGCAATTGCGTGCTCGTGGCATCGAATTTTTATCGGCACCGCCAAGTGAATACTACAAAGCGATTCCACAACGCTTAGGCGAACACATGGAGATGATGAAGGAGGACATCACAAAAATTGAAGAATTAGCCATTATGGTTGATGCTGATGAAGACGGGTATTTATTACAAATTTTCACTAAACCACAACAAGACCGACCAACATTATTTTTTGAAATTATTCAGCGAATGGGAGCCAAAGGTTTTGGCGCAGGAAATTTTAAGGCGCTTTTTGAAAGTATTGAAAGAGAACAAGCTAAAAGAGGCACTTTGTAGAGGCTACATATTAATACTGCTTAACTTAAATATTTGAGTTAAGCAGTATTAATTTCACCGATAGTATTGTTAATAAAGACTACTTATATAGTGTTGATTAGCTTCGCAACAAATTTAATTTTGTAATATACTTACCAATTACGTCAAATTCTAAATTCACTTTAGTGCCTATTTTAAAAGTTTTAAAAGTAGTGTTTTCATAGGTGTACGGAATAATAGCTACTGAAAACGAATTTTTTTCAGAATTTACAACTGTTAAGCTAACACCGTTTACAGTAATCGAACCTTTTTCAATCGTAATGTTATTAAGGTTACTATCGTATTCAAAAGTATAGAACCAACTGCCGCCAGTTGCAATAGCTTTTGTACAAATAGCAGTTTGGTCAATATGACCCTGAACAATATGCCCGTCTAAACGATCACCCAATTTCATGGCACGTTCTAAATTAATATTTTCGCCAGTTTTCCAAGTGCCAATATTAGTTTTGTCACTAGTTTCTTTAATAGCAGTAACGGTATAGTCATCGTTTTCTATTTTCACAACAGTTAAACATATACCATTATGCGCTACGCTTTGGTCAATTTTTAATTCGGCTGTAATTGCAGATGTGATGGTAACATTAATATTTTCATTCTCTATTTTTATGTCTTTTATGGTACCAAGGGTTTCTATAATTCCTGTGAACATTTGTTGTTTTTTTTTACTAAATTTGCACTTCAAAAGTACTACAAAATTAGTAAATACCTCATGGAAAAAGCAGAAAATTGTATTGTTGGAATTTCGATTGGTGATTTAAATGGAATTGGTAGCGAAGTAATTTTAAAAACATTTGAAGATAATAGGATGTTAGAAATGTGTACACCAGTTATTTTTGGAAATGTAAAAATAATGTCGTTCATCAAAAAAAATTTAAATTTAACAGCGCAGTTGCATGGTATTGATAGTATGGATCAATTAATAATTGGTAAAATAAACGTGCTAAATATTTGGAAAGAAAGTGTAGATATAAAATTTGGTCAAAATGAGGCAAATAGTGGTAAATATGCCATCAAATCATTTGTTGCTGCAGCGGCGTCTTTAAAAAAAGGAGCCATTGACGTATTGGTTACGGCTCCAATAAATAAGTACAACATTCAGTCAGACGAATTTAAGTTTCCGGGGCATACCGATTATTTAAACCAAGAATTAGAAGGAAACGCACTAATGTTTATGGTTCAAGACAACTTACGAGTAGGGTTAATGACCGATCATGTTCCGGTAAACGAAGTAGCAAATCAGTTAAACGAAAAACTAATTATACAAAAAATCGACACTATCCATAAATCTTTAAAGCAAGATTTTGGCATTACAAAACCTAAAATTGCTGTTTTGGGGTTAAACCCGCATTGTGGCGACGGTGGAGTAATAGGTAAAGAAGATGACGAATTAATAAAACCAATAATTCAAAAATTATTTAAAAAAGGCATGCTGGTTTTTGGTCCGTATGCCGCTGATGGTTTTTTTGGTAGTGCGCAATATGATAAGTATGACGCTGTAATAGCAACTTATCATGATCAAGGGTTAATTCCTTTTAAAACGTTGTCGTTCGGTTCAGGTGTAAACTTTACCGCTGGATTAAATAAAATACGAACATCGCCCGACCACGGCACAGCATATGATATTGCAGGAAAAGGAATAGCGGATTACAGCTCCTTTAAAGAAGCAGTTTACACGGCAATTGATATTTTTAATTCCAGATTAGAGTATGAAAAACTCACAAATAATCCGTTGAAAATAAAAGAATTACAATTTGAATCAAAAAAAGCATAAAACGCTTTTAGTTTTATAAAAATTTTATATATTTGCACTCCCAAACTCAATAATGTTGAATTTGGTAAAATGGAAAAGAAATGAAATTAGCAAATGAATTTTTAATTCCCTTTGTTGGATTAAAATTAGGTAAGCACCAGTTTGAGTTTCAAATTAACAACACGTTCTTTGACCGCTTTGATTATCACGAATATGAAAGTAGTGATATAAAGGTACAAGTAGTTTTAGATAAAAAAAGCACTATGCTTGAATTAAATTTTAAGCAAAAAGGCGTAGTTAATGTGCCTTGCGATTTAACCGGTGAACTTTTTGATTTACCAATTAAAGCAAAATTGAAATTAGTGGTTCAGTTTGGTGAAGAGTTCAATAATGATAATGAAGAACTGCTAATAGTGCCTCATGGCGAATTTCAAATAGACATTGCTCAATATATTTACGAGATGATTGTGCTCTCAGTGCCCTTTAAGAGGGTTAACACTGGTATAAAAGATAGGCCTATTGATGATGAAATTGTGAAAATAGTAGATCAATTACAAGTTAAAAAACAAAAACAACAAGGTAGCGACCCACGGTGGGACAAATTAAAACAACTATTAACGGATAAATAATACAGTAAAATGGCACATCCAAAGAGAAAAATCTCGAAAAGCAGAAGAGATAAAAGAAGAACACATTATAAAGCCACGGTAGCAACAATAGCTACATGCCCAATAACTGGTGAAGCACATTTATACCACAGAGCCTATTGGCATGAAGGTAAAATGTATTACAGAGGTCAGGTGGTTATCGATAAATCGGTAGTTGAAATTTAGTATTCATACATAAAAGAAATTAAACTCTCACTTTGTGGGAGTTTTTTTTATTTTTACATATTTTTGGCTTAACTCAAGAAAACTTATTTTTTTTTTGTAATTTCAACAACTTAAATTTCAAATTTTTTGAAAGATATTTAAATTAATTTTATGAATAAAATCACTGCAGCCATTACTGCCGTTGGGGGGTACGTACCCGATTTTGTTTTGTCGAACAAAGTTCTCGAAACAATGGTAGATACAAACGATGAATGGATTACCACTCGAACAGGAATAACCGAACGACGTTTGTTAAAAGAGTCTGGAAAAGGAACATCGTACATGGCTATTAAGGCGGCCGAAAATTTATTTTACAAAGCAAATGTAAATCCGTCCGATATTGACTTAGTAATCATGGCAACTGCCACACCCGATATGCCAGTAGCTGCAACAGGGGTTTATGTAGCCACGCAAATAGGTGCCGTAAATGCTTTTGCTTTTGATTTGCAGGCCGCTTGCTCTAGTTTTTTATTTGGTATGTCAACCGCAGCAGCTTATATAGAATCGGGTAAATACAAAAAAGTGCTATTAATAGGAGCCGATAAAATGTCATCGATTATAGATTATACCGATAGAGCCACTTGTATAATATTTGGCGATGGTGCGGCTGCAGTATTATTTGAACCAAATTATGAAGGGTTAGGAATACAGGATGAGATTTTAAAGTCAGACGGAATTGGTCGCGAATATTTAAAAATAGATGCTGGTGGGTCAATACTTCCAGCATCAAAAGAAACCGTTCAAAACAGCCAACACTATGTTTTTCAAGATGGTAAAACAGTATACAAATACGCTGTTTCAGGTATGGCCGATGTGTCTGAAAAAATAATGCAACGAAATAACCTAACAAAAGATGATGTAAATTGGTTGATAGCCCATCAAGCGAATAAAAGAATTATTGATGCCACTGCCTCACGGATGGAACTTGACGAGGCAAAAGTATTAATTAATATTCAAAAATACGGCAATACAACTTCGGCAACGCTACCCTTATTATTAAACGATTTTGAATCGAATTTTAAAAAAGGCGATAATTTAATATTTGCAGCTTTTGGTGGCGGATTTACATGGGGCTCTATCTATTTGAAATGGGCATACGATAAAAAAGAGTATTCAAAATAAAAGTTAAATACTGAAGAAATTTATCAACAAGAATACGCTTATCACTTACTTTTTTTAATCTTTTAATAAAACAAACAAACCTATAACTAAAATTAACCAAAGATGGATTTAAAAGAAATACAAAACCTGATTAAATTTGTAGCCAATTCTGGAGTAGCAGAGGTGAAACTTGAAATGGATGATGTTAAAATTACAATCAGAACTACTTTAGAAAATGCAGCACCTGAGGTAACTTATGTGCAACAAGCGCAAGTACAACAAGCATTGCCGCAGGCTGTTGCTCCGCAAATTACAATTCCAACAGCAACACCTGTAACCGATATAAACGACGATCATGCCAAGTATGTTACCATTAAATCACCAATGATTGGGACTTTTTATCGCAAACCATCACCAGACAAACCAATGTTCGTAGAAGTAGGCACTTTAATTGGTAAAGGAGATGTGCTTTGTGTAATTGAAGCTATGAAATTATTTAATGAAATTGAAGCAGAAATTTCAGGTAAAATTGTAAAAATTTTAGTTGACGATATGTCACCTGTTGAATTTGATCAACCGTTATTTTTAGTAGATCCATCATAATTTAAGAGGTAAGATTATATATTTTAGCATGTTCAGAACACGCTTTAATTATCAAAGTATCAAATTATCAAATTCAAAAAAAGATGTTTAAAAAAATATTAATCGCCAATCGTGGTGAAATTGCTTTGCGAATTATTAGAACTTGTCGCGAGATGGGTATTAAAACGGTAGCTGTCTACTCAACGGCTGATGCCGAAAGTTTACACGTAAAATTTGCTGATGAAGCCGTTTGCATTGGTCCGCCACCCAGTAATTTGTCTTATTTAAAAATGTCTAGTATTATTGCTGCTGCAGAAATTACAAACGCAGACGCCATACATCCTGGATACGGGTTTTTATCAGAAAACGCTAAATTTTCTAAAATCTGTCAAGAGCATAACATCAAGTTTATAGGTGCATCGCCAGAAATGATTGATAAAATGGGTGATAAAGCATCTGCTAAAGCTACAATGTTAGAAGCTGGAGTGCCATGTGTGCCTGGTTCAGTAGGAATTTTAGAATCGTATGAACAAGCTGAGCAGCTTGCAAACGACTTTGGATATCCCGTAATGCTTAAAGCAACCGCAGGTGGTGGTGGTAAAGGAATGCGTGCCGTTTGGAAAAAAGAAGATTTATTGAAAGCATGGGAAAGTGCACGTCAGGAATCAGCAGCAGCTTTTGGAAATGATGGAATGTATTTAGAAAAATTAATTGAGGAGCCTAGACATATCGAAATACAGGTTGTTGGAGATGCTTATGGAAAAGCGTGTCATTTATCAGAAAGAGATTGCTCGGTGCAACGACGTCATCAAAAACTTACTGAGGAAACTCCTTCACCTTTTATGACCGACGATTTACGAAATAAAATGGGAAAAGCAGCAGTAAAGGCAGCCGAATATATTAAATATGAAGGAGCAGGAACGGTAGAGTTTTTAGTAGACAAACACCGCAACTTCTATTTTATGGAAATGAATACTCGAATTCAGGTAGAGCATCCAATAACTGAACAAGTAATTGATTACGATTTAATTAGGGAGCAAATTATGGTTGCAGCAGGCATTCCAATTTCTGGTAAAAATTATTTTCCGAATTTGCACGCTATTGAATGTAGAATAAATGCTGAAGACCCCTACAATGATTTTCGACCATCGCCTGGAAAAATAACAACATTACATGCACCAGGTGGCCATGGCGTACGATTAGATACCCATGTTTATGCAGGCTATACAATTCCGCCCAATTACGACTCTATGATTGCTAAACTCATTACTACGGCGCAAACCCGCCAAGAAGCGATTAACAAAATGAAACGCGCCTTAGATGAATTCGTAATTGAAGGGATTAAAACCACAATTCCGTTTCATAGACAACTAATGGATGAACCAAAATATGTTGAAGGCGATTATACGACAGCATTTATGGATACTTTTAAAATGAAAGTATTAGAATAAGAAAAATTATAAAAAAACCGCTTGCCATAACTGACTAGCGGTTTTTTTATGCTGCACAAAAGTCGCTTACGTGTAATCTAAATACTTTACTCTAGATTATAGTTTACCCTGCTATTTAAGATTTTCTGTCGCAGTAGTATATTTTAATAATTTAACTAGTATCAAATTTATATAAATTCTATTTCGTAAAAAAAGGAATTGTTTATATTTGCATCTCAAATCAACACCATACTGTAATGAAATACAAAAGAATTCTTTTAAAACTTAGCGGTGAGGCCTTAATGGGTACTAAGCAATACGGTATAGATCCGACAACATTAGCGGAGTATGCCGATGAAATTAAAAAAATTCATGATTTAGGAATAGAAATAGCGATAGTAATTGGTGGAGGAAATATTTTTAGAGGAGTTGCAGGAGCCAGCAACGGTATGGATCGTGTACAGGGCGATTATATGGGAATGTTAGCGACCGTCATCAATGGAATGGCTTTGCAAGGAGCTTTGGAAGAGAAAGGCATGCTAACTCGATTACAAACAGCATTAAAAATTGAGGCAATCGCAGAACCATATATCAAAAGACGAGCCGTACGACATTTAGAAAAAGGACGAATTGTTATTTTTGGTGCAGGAACTGGAAACCCCTATTTTACCACCGATACAGCAGCAGTATTGCGTGGAGTTGAGGTGCATGCAGATATAATTTTAAAAGGAACTAGGGTAGCTGGAATTTACTCTGCAGATCCCGAAAAAAATCCTGATGCAATAAAATTTGATACAATTTCATTCGACGATGTAATTAAAAAAGGATTAAATGTGATGGATTCAACGGCATTTACACTATCGCAAGAAAATAAATTACCAATAGTTGTTTTTGATATGAATCAAAAAGGAAATTTATTAAAAATTTGCAAAGGAGAAAATATCGGGACTTTAGTAACTATTTAATTACAAACATTAGAGTACTGAATTAGTATAAAAATTTTTAATCCAAAACCTCAAATTTCAAATTTCAAATTTAAAAAATGGAAGAAATAGAATTTATTATTGATCAAGCCAACGAGTCAATGCAAGGGTCAATTGCACATTTAGAAAAAGCTTTATTAAATATCAGAGCTGGTAAAGCCTCACCAGCAATGTTGGGTAGCGTTTTTGTAGATTATTATGGCGCACAAACACCATTGTCGCAAGTAGCCAATTTAAATGTGCCAGATGCCAGAACAATTACATTGCAACCTTATGAAAAAAGCATGCTCCATCCTATTGAAAAAGCCATTATGATTGCCAACCTTGGGTTTAACCCAATGAATAATGGTGATATCATTATTATTAGCGTTCCGCCCTTAACTGAAGACCGACGTAGAGACTTAGCAAAACAAGCAAAAAGCGAAGCCGAAGATGCTAAAATCGGAATTAGAAGTGTCCGAAAAGACGCTAATAATGACATTAAAAAATTAGAAAAAGAGGGCGTTTCAGAAGACGCTTGTAAAAGTGCCGAAGATGAAGTTCAAAATTTAACTAATAACTTTATCAAAAAAATAGATGAAATTTTAGTTTTTAAAGAAGCAGAAATAATGAAGGTTTAGGAAGTTTAAGGTAAACTAGACAAATAAAAATTCTTAAAAACCTTAAATTTGACAAAAAATCATTAATTTGCACCATGATTAAATTAATTAATAAAAAAATGACTCCAAATGAATAAAGTTAAATTTTTAATACTATTATTTTTAGTAGTCACAACCAAAGGCATTTGTCAAACTTATGGCGGTATAGAAATTGGAAGTAAAGGCGTTAAAATTTCAATTATAGAAGTTGAAAACATAAAAAAAAGTGTCTATAAAATTAAGGAGTTCTGGACCGAAAACGTAGGTATTGCGCGTGGAATATCAATAGATGGAAATTTAATACAAAGCGATATTGACAACGCAGGAAAGGCAGTTTTTAAAAATTATCAAAAGCTACTTAATGAATATAAAATTGAAGATGAAAAAATTTTTATTGTAGCGTCATCAGGTGTTGGATTGGCTAAAAACACAGCGACTTTGGTAAATAAAATTAAAGAATTAACCAATAAAAAGATAGAGGTCATTAGTTCGCAGCTCGAGGCAAAACTATCTTTTAAAGGTTGTATTCCTCCAAAATTTTACGACAAAGCACTTCTTTTAGACATCGGCGGAGGTAATACAAAAGGGGGTTACGTTGATATGGTGAATGACGAAAACACCGTTTTTTTTCCAATAAATTTAGATTTAGGTACCATAACACTAACCGAAAAAATCAAGAAAAACATAAGTACTGAAAAAATTACAGATTTTACAAACGAATCAATTTTATATAGCGCATCTTTAAAAAATGAAGTTTTTGAGATGCTTAATAAAAGAGCAAAAACATTTGATAAAAGTAATATTTATACTTCGGGTGGAGCAGTTTGGGCATTTTATACCCTATCAACACTTGGTGAAGCACCCGATAATATTAACAGTTATACAATTGACGATGTTTTAAAATACGACCAAGTTTTGAAGTATAACTTTGAAAAATTTCAACTTTTGGCTAAAACAGAAAAAGAAATAGATAGGGTTTTAAATACCTATTCTCAAAAACATCTTATTTCTGCAAATAATATTTTGATTTCATGCCTTCAAAATTTAGATATTAAGGAAAGTAAGAAAATATATTTTGTAAAAAATGGTCAAATTGCTTGGCTCTTATCCTACATCGCCGATTCGGCCAAAGGCTCTAAAGTTATATATTAATTTAAATCACATTATTGTAACAAAACACAATTTTTAATTAAAAAATGATTATGAAAAATTATAAACTTAAAATTATTATTGTTGTTTTGATATTATTTTGTTCTAGCAAATCTATAGCGCAAAATCTTTATGCGGGTATCGAAATAGGTGGGAAAGGATTAAAAGTGTACATTATTGATGTGAGAAGCGTTGAAAAAGAAATTGTTGTAATCGAAAATTTTTGGTCAGAAAATATTGCGTTACTACCTGGAATTATTGCCGATGGAGCAATGAACGAATCTGATATGAATAGTACGACTCAAAAAGTGGTAATTGAATATAAAAAAGTACTTGAGGAATACAAAATTGAAAAAAACAAAATATATGTTGTAATTTCATCAGGTGTGTCAATTGCAAATAATACTAATGTACTTGTTGAAAAAATAGAAAAAGAAATTGACATTACACCAGGGGTAATCACAACAGCCAAAGAATCTCAATATTTATTTAAAAGTGGTGTTCCAATAAAATTTCAGGAAGAGTCGTTATTGTTGGATATTGGAAGCGGTAACACTAAAGGAGGATTTATTGAAAAAAAAGAAGGCGCCAATACATTCATTAATTTAAACATGAATTTAGGAACAATGTCTTTGTCAGAATTATTAAGTAAACAAAATAAATTATACAATTTTACTGATTTTGTAAACGCTACAGATCTTTATTATACTACTTTAAGCGATCAAATAAAGAAAATATTCGAATCTAATGAGCGCTGCTTCAGTAAAAAAAAGATTTACGTTTCAGGGGGTTCTGCTTGGGCCTTTTACACTTTGTTTTATGAAGACGACTCAAGAAGAAATTTTTTAGAATTTAATCCTGCTGATGTGTTAACTTATGATGAAGATATACGGCATAATTTTGAACGATTTACGGTTTTAGCAAAGAAGAATAAGGAGGTAGCGAGGGTTTTAAAAACGTTTACTCGAGAAAACTTAATTGTTTCCAATTCTATCTTAAGGGCAACTTTATCAAATATTAAAAATTTAAGTTCGAAAAAGGTATTCTTTGCAAAGCAACCTGAAGTATCATGGGTGGTAACATACATTTGTAATGAATTAGACAAACAGTCAAAGGGATTGTTGTAGTCCGTGTTAGTACAAATTTTTAGTAGCTAGTTTAATAGTAAAGCAGTAATTAATTTATAATTGGACGTGCTTTTCAGGTTGCTTCACATAGATATATTTTTTAGAGTTTGTACCATGAAAAAAGTAAAATGTAGACTCAAAGCACTCTCAATTTCAGAATATTAATATGATTTTGTAGCGCTGTACTGTTTTGAATTTAATCAAAATTATAAAATGAAATTATTGCACTTGATTGTATTTGTTTTATCATTTTCAGTGCAAGCACAATTTTATGTAAATGGTGTGGTAAGAAATTCGTCGAGCAATAGTCCAATTCCATTTGCATCTATTCAAAGCAATGACGGACAAAATGTTGTAACCGACTCAAACGGTAAGTTTAACATTTTAGTAACTACAAAAACTACGTTTTTTAAAATATCTTTCGAAGCTTATCATACAAAAACGGAATGGCTCATACCCTTAAATTTTTTTTATTCTATTTATTTAATTCCCAAACAAAAAGGAATTCAACAAATTGCAACAAGTAGCAGCGAATTTGCTCGTACATTAATTACAAAAGTAATTGCAAGCAAAAATCAAAATGATCCATTACAGAAATTAGGTAGTTTTCAATTTAAAAGATATACCAGACTTATTGTTACGGCAAACCCCGATTCAATTATAGGGAAAATTGACAGTATTTTTGCCAAACGAAATGGATTACAAAAGTTTAAAAAAATGGATTCAAGTGATTATAAATTCAAAAAGATAATTACACAGCACCACTTATTTGAAGCCGAAAAAGTATCACAATTTCAATATAATAAAGTTTTAAAAGAAACTGTTTTAGCCACTAAAGTAGCGGGACTTAATGAGCCTATTTACGAATTTATGGGCTTTAGTTTACAATCATTTTCAATTTATAATCCTATATATCAATTTTTAGAATCAAAATATGATAGTCCAATTTCTAAAAAAGGACTTTCTAGGTATAAATTTCAGGTAATAGATTCGATTGAAATGAACAAAAGATCTATTGTGCTCGTGTATTTCAAAAATAAATTAAAATCGAAGTCAAATGCCTTAGAAGGTATTTTATACATTGACACACAAAATTTTGCTATTGCCAAAGCTGAATTAAGAACGAAAGGAGTTGTTGAAATACTTGGAATTCATGATTTTAAATATTTTGAAAATGAACAAATATGGTTTCCGGTTAAAAAAGTTTTCAAAATATCAAAAGGAAAAAATAAAGAGGATATATCGTTATTAGGTGGCACTATTGAGTTTAAAGATGATAACGATAATGGTATAAATAAACCGCGAAAAACTGCTTCCGATTTCACCTATTTACTGGCAGAATCTACTAATAATGATTTTGAATTCAATACTACTGTCACAATTAAAAAACGCCTGATAGCCATCGAAATTAATGCCGACGCAAACATTAAACCCGATTATTTTTGGAATAAATTTCGAGCTGATTCATTAGATTTTCGTGGTCGAAATACATATACTGCCTTAGACAGTATTTCAATTTTGAATAAAATTGAAAAGAGATTATTTTTTGGAAGAAAGATTATAAAAGGTTTAATGCCTTATTATTTTTTTGATTTAGATTTAAAAACCCTTTTGAGTTTTAATAATTTCGAGGGTTTTCGTATCGGTCTTGGCGGCACTACCAACGAGCGATTTTCGAAAATATTTCGAACCGATGGATATTTGGCTTATGGCTTAAAAGACCTGACGTATAAGTACCATTTTGGAATAGCAACTCGCGTTGGAAGTTATTCTAATTCTTGGCTGGGGCTCGCTTATACAGATGATTTAAACGAAATTGCAAGCTCTAGTTTTTTAACAGATAAAAAAATTTTTAGAGTTTACACGTCGCAGCCTGTTAGTACTAATACATTTTACAGCCATAAAAGCTTTAGTACCTACTTTGAAACCCGACTGGTAGCAAAAATTTTTAGTGTTTTGCAGTTAACAAAAAGTTTAATTGAACCCAAATTTGATTATGCTTATTTATATGATGGTAATAAATATAAAAATTTTGATTTAACAACAGCCTCTTTATCAATACAATGGAGTCCTTTTTCAGATTTTATGCAAAGTCCACGAGGAAAACTAGAAATTGAAAAACGATACCCTAAATTCACTTTTCAATTTACACAAACCATCCCCAAATTTTTTAGTAATGATTTTGCATTTACTAAATTCGATTTTAGAACAGAGTGGGCACAGAAACACTTAAATGGGCAAAAAACAACATTGCTTTTTACCGCAGGTTATGCCATTGGCGATTTACCTTTAACACATTTGTATAGCACGGCGCCCAATTGTTTGTTAAATGAAAGTTTATTCAGGCGCTTTTTGTCAATTACTACCAATAATAGTTTTGAAACGATGTATTTTAACGAATTTTTTTCGGACAAATATTTTTTTCTTCAAGGGACTCATACCTTTAAAAGAATTAAATTTTCGAAATTATTTGGAACGTCAATTGCTTTGGTGCAACGCGTAGCATGGGGCAATTTAAATAATCGCCAGCAGCACATCGGCATACCATTTAAAACCTTAGATCAAGGATTTTATGAATCTGGTTTAGAATTTAATCAAATTTTTAAAGGATTTGGTATAGGCAGTTTTTATCGATATGGACCAAATGGCTTGCCAGGTTTTTATGATAATTTTGCTATAAAAGCCAGTTTTGTTTTCGATTTAGGGATATAAAAGGCAGTTAATCAGTGGTTTTATTATTCTTTTAAAATTAGAACACTAGGTACGGTGCTTAGCCAAACGGTTTGTGAGTCTACCAGCTTTTTCCAACTTTCAAGACTGATAATCATCAGGTCTTGTTGTGCCAAAAATCCTGCACTTAAATTATTTTCTGTTAAAACGGCACTGTTTTTAGGATAATCATTTTCTAAATTAATTACTAATTTTTCAATTGCGGGGTTGCTATGCACTAATCCATTAATGTCTAAAATAGTAACTTTAGAATTGTTATTAAAAATTAATTTGGTTACGTAATCAATCAAAAATGAATCTTCAGCACTAAAAATTGGAACAAAAACGGCATCTATTTCGTTCAAATCTTTATTAATAAAAATCCCTAATGGTGTTTTCGTTTTCGATATAATTTGGCGTGTGCGTTCATCAAAAGGTGAATTTTCAAATAGCCCTTCTTTGCCAATAAACTTATCAAGTAAGCGATCTGGATTTATGATGCGCGTTGTAAATCCTAATATTTTACCCAATAGTGTTCCTTCAAAAATTGATTTCCCTATGCCTATTAAAACCAAATCGTAATCACCTTTAATAGCAACATCTGCAATATCTGTTTCAATATCAATTGTAGCTTTGTAAATGGTACCTAACTCTTGGCGTAAAACTTTTGCTTCCGAAACAATTGGTTTAAAAACTTCTGTTTCGTAATCTTCTAGGTTATACGCGTGCATTTCATCGGATAAAGTTAAATGTAATGCAGTTATATGCGTATTTTCTTTCTGCTTTTTTACTAAGCTATTGGCAATTTTTAAAAGTGACTTTCCTTTTTCATTATTACCAAATGCAATTAATATTTTGAACTTTGATGTGCTTTCTTCTTTAGGATAGTAAGCGGTTTTAGTTTTAAATATAAAGTTAATAAAATCTATGGCGGGTCCAGTCATAAAAGTGGTAACCAGCGCCATGATCACCATCATCGTAAATACCTCACCCGATAATACACCTAAGTCATAGCCAATATTTAATACAATTAGTTCCATTAAACCTCTTGTATTCATTAATGCTCCGATGGTTAAACTGTCTTGCCAATTTTGCCCTACAAACTTCGCAGCCAAAGCACTTCCTAAAAATTTTCCGATAACGGCTACTAATATGATACATCCTGTTATTTTCCACAAATACGGGTCGTTAATAAGTCCGATTTGGGTACGAAGACCTGTAAAAACAAAAAACAACGGTAGTAATAAAATAACAGCTACATCTTCAACTTTTTCTATAAAAAGATTTCTAAATTTTGAAATATCGGGCATAATTGCACCAGTAATAAACGCGCCAAATAATGCGTGAATTCCAATAACCTCTGTGCAGTAAGACGATATAATGAGCGTTAATAAAAATATTGCAACTACTGGTTTACTTAAATTGTCTTTAGTAGCGTATAAATCGCCTATTTTTTTTAGAAACGGTTTTACAACAAATAACATCACAGCAACATAAACACTAGCTAATATAATAATGTATAACGAACTAGCAAAAGTTCCTGCTTTAACTATAGCTATAACGGCTGCTAAAAGGCACCAAGCGGTTATGTCGTCGGCTGCGGCGCAGGTTATAACAATTGTGCCTAATCGTGTTTTATGAATGCCCCGTTCTTGTACTATGCGAGCCAAAACAGGAAAAGCTGTAATACTCATGGCAATACCCATGAACAAGCTAAACGACAAAAATGCAATGCCAGTTGGAGCAAATTTTTGGTATATAAAATAAGACAATCCGATACCAAGTGCAAAAGGAATTATAATACTAGCATGACTTATAACAACCGCATCATTTGCTTTGTTTTTTAATACTTTTAAATCAAGTTCCATACCAATTACAAACATAAAAAGGATTAACCCAATTTGACTCAAAAAACCTAAATTTCCTAACGATGCTGCTGGAAATAAAAGAGCCGAATACTCAGGCAAATACATGCCAACTAACGAAGGGCCTAAAAAAATACCTGCAATAATCTCGCCTATTACTGAAGGTTGACCTATTTTTTTAAATATCCAACCAAAGATGCGAGCAACGATAATTATAGTGATAATTTGTAATAACAAAATCGCTAATGGATGGTTGATATTATGCAGTAATGAATCTAAAAATTGATTCCAAAAACTATCTCCAGAAGTTCTGGACACAACCTTTCTTCCTTGTTCTAATAATTTTCCTTTTGAAACTATCCAAAAAATTAGTGCAGTAAATCCTCCAGTTATTCCAAAGTAAAAAAGTGCGTTTTTGAAATTTTTCATGTTAATTGTTAAAAATTATTTCGATTACAAATATCTAAAAAGAAAATGAATATTTGATTAAATGAACCTTAATTTATCGCAAGCTTATTTTGTAAATGTTTTAAACGATGTCTATTTCATTAGTAGGTTTTTATTACATTTGCACTGCTTAAGTTCAATGATGAAAAATAAATTTAACGTTGGTTTTTGGGAAAATGTTGCCCATTTAGTGTTGAGAAACAGGATAATTATTTTAATTAGTATCGGTGTACTAACATTTTTTCTTGGTTTGCAATGGAAAAATGTTGGGATGACTTATAATGAAGCCAATCTTTTACCTAAAAACCATGTTGTTAACCAACAATATACTCGGTTTTTAAACATCTTTGGCGAAGAAGGAAATTTGGTTGTTATTGGCGTTAAAAACAACACTTTTTTTACCCCAAAAGCATACCAAGCATGGACTGTGTTAATGCGTACATTACAATCTCAAAAAGAAATTGAATTGGTAGTTTCTTTAAATGATTTAAAAAAATTGCAAAAAAATGAAGTAAAGCAAACCTTTGAAATGATTAACTTAATTGATCAACGTAAAACTCAAAATGCTGCCTACCTTCAAGAAATAAAAATAAAATTATTTAACGAACTGCCATTTTATGAAGGCTTGTTGTTTAATAAAAAATCAGGTAGCATACGATCTGTTGTTTACATTAACAAGCAAATTGTTAACTCACCTGTACGAAAAAAATTCATTATCAATGTCTTAGTTCCAGCGGTTCAAAAATTTGAAAACGAAACCAATATTGATTTAAAAGTTTCGGGAATGCCGTATATTAGAACCATTAATACCGAAAATATGAAGGGTGAAATAGGACTTTTTATAGGTTCGGCTTTATTTATTACTTCCTTAATTTTCTTTTTGTTTTTTCGCTCTGTTCGCGCAACTCTTATTTCTGTGTTTATACTGCTTTTTGGCGTGTTATGGTCGTTCGGAATTTTGGGTTTATTTCATTACAAAATTACAATTTTAACCGCAATTATTCCGCCGCTAATAATTGTTATAGGTATAACCAATTGCATTTTTCTTATTAATAAATACCAACAAGAAATTTTAGCACATGGTAACAAAGCAAAAGCATTACAACGTGTTATTTCTAAAATTGGAGTTTCTACTTTAATGACCAACGTAACTACCGCAATTGGCTTTGCAACCTTTATGATTACTGGTAACGACCTGCTTTTTGAATTTGGTTTGGTTACTGCAATAAACGTTATTATTGTGTACTTGCTAACATTAGTTGTAGTACCTATTACATATAGTTTTATGGATGTGCCGTCAGCCAAACATTTAAAACATTTACAACAAAATTACATTTCATCTTTTTTAAATTGGGTTGAAAATGTGGTCAAGTTCAAACGAAAGATCCTTTATGGGGTTTATGTGTTGTTATTAGTTTTTAGTATAATTGGAGTTTTACAGCTCAAAGTTTCCGGAAGTTTGATAGGAGAAATGCCCAAGTCAGCTTCCTTTTTTAAGGATATTTTATTTTTTGAAAAAGAATTTAATGGCGTTATGCCACTTGAAATAATGATTGATACTGGCCGAAAAAAAGGCGTGATGAAACCTGCGATGTTGCGTAAAATGGATGAATTGCAACAAACTATCGAAAGTATCCCGCAACTTTCAAAACCTATCTCGATAGTAAATTTAGTTAAATACGCCAAGCAAGCATATTATAACGGTAATCCAGAATTTTATGCATTACCCGATGCGCAAGAACAGGTTTTTATTTTGAGTTATGCTAAAAATACGACCAAAAATTCAAAAGATAATTTAATGAAATTATACGTAGACAAAACGGGGCAATTTGCAAGAATAACCACATTTATGAAAGACATTGGCACTGATGA
Organism: Flavobacterium sp.; assembly: GCA_043772535.1. Classification (GTDB taxonomy): domain Bacteria; phylum Bacteroidota; class Bacteroidia; order Flavobacteriales; family Flavobacteriaceae; genus Flavobacterium. The sequence continues at coordinate 26,143 of JAYVGC010000006.1, forward strand.
TATGGCAAAAATTGAAGCCAAATTGCATGCCAAAATCAACAAAATATTTCCAATATCAAAATATAAAGTGACAATTACTGGAAAAGCACTAGTGTTTCAAAAGGGAACCTCTTATTTAATCGAAAATCTTATCGAATCTTTACTTTTTGCTATACTTTTAATTGCGGGACTGATGACTTATATGTTTCGCTCTTGGAAAATGATTTTCGCATCGGTATTAACCAACATCTTGCCGTTATTTGTTACTAGTGGTTTAATGGGTTTTTTCGAAATTCCGCTTAAGCCCTCTACCATATTGGTTTTTAGTATTGCGTTCGGCATTTCGGTTGATAACGCCATTCAATTCATGGCCAAATACCGGCATGATTTAAAACAAAATTCTGGAAAAATAAAAAAATCGGTCTTTAGCGCGCTGCGTGAAACTGGTGTTAGTACTTTTTATACGTCAATTGTTTTAATTTTTGGTTTTGCAATTTTTACGCTTTCTAGTTTTAGTGGTACTATTGCTCTTGGAGGCTTGATTTCTGTAACATTAACTTTTGCAATGTTTGCAAACCTTTTAGTACTTCCGGCATTGGTTTTAACTTTTGAAAAATGGAACGGTATTAAGGACACGGCAACGCATGCGAACAATACTATTTTACGCGACAAAATACCAGATCAAGCAAAATAAATAATAGTTCATAAAAACGATTCTTAAATATTTTTTGCGAACTGTATATTACATAAAATCAGGTATTGCATTGAACTTTATAACACGATAGTATAGCAATTTGTTTCTCACATTACAATTTAAAATTATTGTGCAACCTGAACTTTTAGCCGTTAAAAATAGAAAATAAATATTTTTAGTAATAGGCAATCTTATATAACTTAGTTGCAATTAGTAACTAGGTGTAACGTATGTAATTAAAACGAGTATTTATTTGTAAAATAGTGCATCTGATAGAATAAGGTTGCTACTATGTATAGATTTCATAGTAAAGCAAGTTTCGGAAAAAGAACTATTAAAAAAAGTTAATGCATCGCATCGATTTCTTTTCTTAAAATTAATTTATCTTTGCAGTACGTTTTGGATATATCCTAAATATAAAAATCCCAAATTCCTATTTGAAAAATGAAGCATACAAAAATTAAAGCATTACTTGCCAGCACATCAATACTTTCAGAAGTAAACGCCAAAGGTTGGGTGCGGACTTTTAGAAACAATCAATTTATTGCCCTCAATGATGGTTCCACAATTAACAACATTCAGTGTGTTGTTGATTTTGAAAATATGCCTGATGAAACATTAAAAAGAATCACAACTGGTGCGGCAATTTCTGTTATCGGTTCATTAGTAGAAAGTAAAGGAGCAGGTCAGAAATACGAAATTCAAGTTACGATGTTGGAAATTTTGGGCGATTCTGACGCAGAAAAATTTCCAATACAACCCAAAAATAAGCCAAGTTTAGATTTTTTGCGTGAAAATGCTCATTTGCGCCCGCGAACTAATTTGTTTGGTGCAATTATGAGGGTACGGTCGGTTTTGGCTCACGCCGTGCACACTTATTTTCAAGAAAAAGGGTTTGTTTATGTGAATACGCCAATAATTACAGGTACTGACGCCGAAGGTGCAGGCGAAATGTTTAAAGTTACCGCATTGCCTTTTGATAATGCACCAAGAACCGAGGACGGAAAAGTCAATTATAAAGAAGATTTTTTTGGAAAAGAAACCAATCTTACAGTTTCAGGTCAGCTAGAAGGCGAGACATACGCTATGGCATTGGGTCAAATTTATACTTTTGGACCAACTTTTCGTGCCGAAAATTCCAACACCTCAAGGCACTTAGCTGAGTTTTGGATGATTGAGCCCGAAGTTGCATTTAATGATTTAGATGATAATATGGATTTAGCCGAAGATTTTATCCAATACGTAATTTACTATACACTAAACAAATGCCAAGATGATTTGCAGTTTTTAGAAGCCCGCTTGTTAGAAGAAGAAAAAGCTAAACCACAAGCTGAGAGGAGTGATATGGCATTGCTACAAAAATTAAACTTTGTTTTAGAACACAATTTTAAACGTGTTTCTTATACTGAGGCGATTGATATTTTGAGAGAATCAACACCAAATAAAAAGAAAAAATTTAATTATATTATCAATGAATGGGGCGCCGATTTGCAATCAGAGCACGAGCGGTATTTAGTTGAAAAACATTTTAAATGTCCGGTAATTTTGTTCGATTATCCAGCAAATATTAAAGCATTTTACATGCGTTTAAATGAAGACGGAAAAACAGTACGTGCGATGGATATCTTGTTTCCTGGCATTGGCGAAATTGTTGGCGGATCGCAACGTGAAGAGCGTTATGACGTTTTAGTTTCAAAAATGAAAGCCTTAGGAATTGACGAAAAAGAACTTTGGTGGTATTTAGATACACGTAGGTTTGGCTCGGCTGTGCATTCAGGTTTTGGATTAGGATTCGAAAGACTAGTGCTTTTTGTAACCGGAATGACCAACATTCGTGATGTAATTCCTTTTCCGAGAACACCAATGAATGCTGAGTTTTAAACCGTACAGTTCAATTCAAAAATTGCTAATGCTATCAAATCAATTTGGTTGCTTTTCAATAAGTTTATTAAAAATAAATCTTGCTGTGACCATTGCCAAAATTACTGTGCCGTTCGTGCCGCGTCGTTTTTTCATTTTTTTCTAGGATGCACACTTGCTTTATATACTATTCACGATTAAACACGCAAAACGTGTAAGTAATTCGTAACGTGGAGCTGCGTAAGCTACATCTAGGTGTTTTATTTATATCTTAAAATATTTAGTCTTCAAATTAAAATAAAACATGTTAAAACAAAATTTACAGTTCAAATTATCTCAGAAATTATCTCCGCAGCAAATCCAGTTGATGAAGTTAATTCAATTGCCTACGCAAGCTTTTGAGCAACGTTTATTGGAGGAAATGAACGAAAATCCTGCTTTAGAAGTAGATTTGAATCAAGATGAGGAAATGTACGAAAAAGATGAATTTGATAATAACGAAGAATATGATGATTTTGAGGGTAGCGAAAATATAGATTCTGAAGATATAAACATTGACGAATACTTAAGCAACGACGAAATTCCGGATTATAAGTTACAAGCCAATAATTACGCCGAAGACGATGATAAAGAAGCGCCTCTTACAACAAATGTTAGTTTTCATCAAGATTTAATAAATCAATTAAATACTTTTATTTTAAATGATCAACAACGCGAAATTGCCGAATTTTTAGTAGGTAGTATTGACGATATGGGCTACATAAGGCGCAGCATTCAAGATATTGTTGACGACATGGCGTTTACGCAAGCTATTTACACCGATGAAAAGGCAGTCGAAAAAATGCTACACATAATTCACGAACTTGAACCATCAGGTGTTGGCGCACGCGATTTGCAAGAATGTTTATTATTGCAACTTAAACATAAAACACCCACCGAATACATTGCATTAGCAATAGATATAATCGAAAATCAATTTGATGCGTTTACCAAAAAACACTACGACAAGTTGATTTTGAAGTACAATATATCAAATGAACAGCTAAAAAATGGAATTCATGAAATAGAAAAGCTAAATCCCAAACCTGGTGGCTCCTTTACAGGAACCAATAAAATCACCGAAAATGTGATACCAGATTTTGCAATCCGAATCGAAGATGGTGAGTTGGTTTTAACACTTAACGGACGAAATGCACCAACACTGAATGTATCAAAAGACTATCAAGATATGATGCAAACCTATAAGGTATCTAAAGACAAGTCAACAGGACAAAAAGATGCCGTACAGTTCATCAAACAAAAATTAGATTCAGCAAAATGGTTTATTGATGCTATTAAGCAACGACAAGAAACGCTATTTGTAACAATGAACGCAATTATGTTTTTTCAACAAGATTTTTTTTTAGATGGTGAAGAAACATCAATGAAACCCATGATTCTCAAAGATATTGCCGATTTGGTTGGTTTAGATATATCAACCGTTTCACGCGTAGCAAATAGCAAATATGTTGATACTCCTTATGGAACTAAATTGATAAAGGAATTTTTCTCAGAAGCCATGATAAATAATCAAGGCGAAGAAGTTTCAACACTTGAAATAAAAAAAATTCTAAAGGATGTTATAGATGAAGAGGATAAAAACAAACCACTTCCGGACGATCAATTGACCGAAATTTTAAAAGAAAAAGGATATCCGATAGCTCGAAGAACAATTGCAAAATACCGAGAACAATTAGACATTCCAGTGGCAAGAATGCGTAAAAAAATTTAACGATAAGGTTTTACTAATAAGGCATTTGGATATGTTTTTTTAATCAAATTAAAGTTCCGTTCCGCTTCAATTCTAGTTGTAAAATTTCCTACAATTACTTTGTAAATTGGGGTGTTAAAAAGTATAGTGCTGTCATAGTTTTTATATTCTTTTTTAAAAGCAATTAAGTACTTTTTCGATTCATCGGCCGTTCCACTAAAAATCTGAATTTTGTACGTACTAGGTAAAGTTAAACTCGAATTCGATTTGCGTTTTTCGTTTAACAATTGTTCAAATTTCGCATCTTGTGTTACGGTTACTGTTTGGCTGTAAATAGGTACTATTGCTATAAAAAATACTTGCAATATTGCGCATTTAAGTAAATTTATGTTTTTTTCAGATCTCATATTAAATTTGTTCAAACGCAAATATAGTAATTTATAATAAAGTATAGCATAAACAAAATCATACAAAATTATTATTTTATTTAGAATGACTATAAATTAATAATTTAGATATAAATACGTTTTTATGAGTCCTTTCTATATCGTATTTTTGTGCCAAGTTTAAATAATCTGTCTTTTTTTTAAGCTAAATTTAGTAGTAGATAATAGTAGTAAAATATGAAAAACGTGGGTAACCATTATTCAATCACCAGAAAATCAATCGGCAGTCTTTTTGCAATGTTGTTTTTAGTATGTTCCGCTTTCGCACAGACTGATGTTGCACCACCACCTTTAAAAGCAGCGGCATCTTCCACCGATGCAGCAGCAGTTGCTTCAACTTCAGGTGATGCTGTTAAAGGGAAGGAACTTTTCAATGCAAATTGTGCAGCATGTCACAAACTTGATGCTAAAATGACTGGGCCGATGTTACGAGGTGTTAGTGCAAAACATGACAAAGAGTGGCTTTACAAATGGATACACAACAGTTCAGCTTTCATAAAATCTGGAGATGCTGATGCAGTAAAACTTTGGGAAGAGTACAAGCCTTCAGTAATGACTGCTTTTCCACAGCTTTCAACAGTTGATATTGATAATATTATAGCATATACTGATACACCGAAAGACGTTGCGCCACCGTTACCACCGGGGGGGGCATCTGTTGTTGCATCTGGCGGAATAGCGGATAATTCGGCAACAAATAACCTTGTATTAGGAGCACTGGTTTTAGTGATGGGTATTCTACTAGTAATGCTGTACTTGGTAAACAATGTACTATCAAAAGTTGCAAAAATTAATGGAATTGAAGCTCCTGAAGTAAAGAAAATAGATTATTTAAATATCCCAAGAGCGTTTGTAAAAAATCAATTTTTACTGGTTGTGACCGCTATATTCTTTTTGTTAGCAAGTGCCTATTTTGTATACGGTTTTCTGATGCAAATAGGAATTGATCAAGACTACGCCCCAATTCAACCAATTCACTATTCGCATAGAATTCATGCGGGCAGCAATAAAATTGATTGTAAATACTGTCACTCGTCCGCACGAGTATCTAAACATTCAGGCATTCCGTCTTTAAATGTTTGTATGAATTGCCATAAAATTATCGCTGAAGTGTCTGACACAACGGCAACGCCTGAATATTCAAAGCAATTTTATGATGCCCAAATTAAGAAATTATACAAAGCCGTAGGTTGGGATGTTACAACTCAAAAATACACTGGCAAAACACAACCTGTAAAGTGGGTTAGAATACATAATTTACCAGATTTTGTCTATTTTAACCATGCGCAGCATGTTACAGTAGCAAAAATTGAGTGTCAAAAATGTCACGGTCCTGTTCAAACCTATGAAATTCAAAAGCAATTTGCGCCCCTTACGATGGGTTGGTGTATTAATTGCCATCGAGAAACAGAAGTAAAGATGGAAGGAAATGCATACTATGACAAAATACATAGTGAACTATCTAAAAAATATGGAGTAGATAAATTAACCGCAGCACAAATGGGTGGTTTAGAATGTGGTAAGTGCCACTATTAATAAATAATAATAAGAAGTAAATATTTATATTAGATGTCATCAAACAAAAAATACTGGCAAAGTGTTGAAGAGCTAAATGAAAATAGTTCAGTTATCGATACGCTTAGAAATAATGAATTTGTTGAAGAAATTCCAACGACAGATTTTCTTGCAGACGGTACACTTTCTTCTTCGTCAACAACACGGCGCGATTTTTTAAAGTATGTTGGATTTACAACTGCTGCCGCTACTTTGGCATCTTGCGAAGGACCGGTGCATAAATCTATTCCATATGTAATCCAACCAGAATCTATAATTCCAGGTGTTGCTGATTATTATGCCACAACAATGTTCGATGGATTTGATTTTGCTAATTTACTAGTAAAATCTCGTGAAGGGCGACCAATTAAAATAGAGAATAATAAAGAAATAGGGGCGAATTTTCATGCAAATGCCAGGGTACATGCGTCCATTTTATCATTATATGATAATATGCGTATGAAGTCGCCTAAAATAGGAACAAAAAATGTTTCTTGGTCTGACGTTGACTCAAAATTAAAAATGAGTCTTGCGGAGGCTAAAAGTTCAAACAAGCAAGTGGTAATTTTAACTGGTACCATTGCAAGTCCATCTACCGAAAAATTAATAGCTGATTTTATTACTAAAAATCCAAATTCAAAACACGTTACTTATGATGCTGTTTCAGAATCAGAAGCAGTTGATGCATTTGAAACTGTATATGGTGAAAGAGGATTAGTAAATTACGATTTCTCGAAAGCAACACAGGTTTTAATAAGTATTGGCGCAGATTTTTTAGGTGATTGGCAAGGTGGTGGATTTGATTATGGGTACTCAAAAATTAGAGTTCCGCATCAAGGTAAAATGACAAAACATTTTCAATTTGAGTCAAATATGACCTTATCAGGAGCTGCGGCAGACAAGCGAGTTCCAATGAATTCGTACAATCAAACACAAGCATTATTGAAAATTTATAATATGGTTACAGGAAATTCATTTCCTACGGTATTATCGAAAGAATGCGATGCAATAGTGGCCAATGCAGCGCAACAATTAAAGGCTGCTGGCAGTAACGGTTTATTGGTTTGTGGAATTCAAAATAAAAATGCACAACTTTTAGTGATTGCTATTAACCAAGTTATAGCTAGTAATGCCTTATTAACAGCTGGTACGCGTTACATTCGCAAGGGTTCTGATGCGCAAGTAGCGCAACTCGTTAAAGATATGAATGCTGGAAATGTACATACACTTATTATGAATGGTGTAAATCCTGTGTATACTTTAGCGAATTCAAATGGATTCGTAACCGGATTGACAAAGGTCAAAACATCGGTCGCATTTTCATTAAAAGAAGATGAGACAGCCGAACTAGTTACAATTATTGCACCTGTTCCTCATTATTTAGAGTCATGGGACGACAATGTTTTGCTGAAAGGTACTTATGCCTTAACACAACCTTTAATTCGTCCGTTATTCAATACAAAACAATTTCAAGAAGTATTGATGTCTTTAAACGGAACTGTTGGAAGCTATTATGATTACGTTAAAGCCAATGCCACTGCGATATTAGCCGGCATTTCATGGAATAAAGTATTGCATGATGGCGTTATAACGATGTCGAATCAGACACTATCCGGTGGCACTGTCGATTATCTTGGTGCGGCTAGCTTATTATCAAAAGTACAACCGTTAAAAGATTATGAATTAAATTTATATACTAAAACTGGTTTAGGAGATGGTCAACAAGCGGGTAATCCTTGGTTGCAAGAGTTTCCTGATCCAATTACTCGTGTTTCTTGGGATAATTATATTACAATTGCTGCTGTTGATGCCAAAAAGTTGGGTTTTGTAAACGAAATTGTTGCAAATGGTGGTTTAGACGGAAGTCTGGCTAACTTAGTGGTAAACGGTGTGCAGCTAAATAATGTTCCTGTTATAATTCAGCCTGGGCAAGCCTTAGGAACTATTGGATTAGCGTTGGGTTACGGGCGAAAAGCTGCGTTGAAAGAAGAAATGCAAGTCGGTATAAATGCATATTCTTTTTATAATAATTTTAATTCCGTACAGTCGCTTAAAATCACAAAAGCAGATGGTAACCATGAGTTTGCATGTGTACAAGGACAGAAAACCTTAATGGGTAGAGGCGATATTGTAAAAGAAACAAAGCTTACCATATTTAATACAGCAGATGCTAAAGAGTGGAATAAACAACCTATGGTATCTTTAGACCATGAAGAAGTAGAGGCAGTAAAAGTTGATTTATGGGAATCGTTTGATCGATCGGTAGGTCATCATTTTAATTTATCTATAGATTTGAATGCTTGCACTGGATGTGGCGCATGCGTAATTGCTTGTCATGCCGAAAATAACGTTCCAGTGGTCGGTAAAACCGAAATTAGAAGAAGTAGAGACATGCACTGGTTGCGTATTGACAGATATTATTCATCAGAAGATACATTTGAGGGAGATAACGAGAAAAAAGAAAATTTTGATGGATTATTCGGGGACAAAGGCTCATTAGGAGGTTTTGGTGATATGGAGGTTCCAGCCGAAAATCCGCAGGTAGTTTTTCAGCCGGTTATGTGCCAACACTGTAATCACGCTCCGTGCGAAACTGTTTGCCCTGTTGCTGCAACTTCACATTCACGTCAAGGTCAAAATCACATGGCTTATAACAGATGCGTAGGTACTAGATATTGCGCCAATAACTGTCCATATAAAGTACGTCGTTTTAACTGGTTTTTATATAACAAAAATTCTGAATTCGATTATTTTATGAACGATGATTTAGGTCGAATGGTTATTAATCCTGATGTTAACGTGCGTTCACGTGGTGTAATGGAAAAGTGTTCAATGTGTATTCAAATGACACAAAAAACTATTCTTGATGCCAAACGTGAAGGGCGTTATACAAAAGATGGTGAGTTTCAAACGGCTTGCTCAAACGCGTGTACGTCTGGAGCAATGATTTTTGGAGATGTAAATGATAAAGAGGCAGTGGTAACAAAATTGTCAGAAAGTAAACGAATGTATCATTTGTTGGAGCATGTTGGTACAAAGCCAAATGTTTTTTATCATGTAAAAGTTAGAAATACTTAATATAAAAATTAAAAGTTATCAGACTGTAGAGATTATTTTTTCTGAGGTCTAAAATCATAAATCTAAAATAAAAATATGTCGTCTCATCACTACGATTCTTCCATCAGAAAACCTTTAGTTATAGGTGATAAAAGTTATCACGATATAACCGTTGATGTAGCTGCTCCTGTTGAAGGTAAAGCAAACAAACAATGGTGGACTGTTTTCTCAATTGCATTAGCAGCCTTTATATGGGGATTATGTTGTATTATTTATACTATTTCCACAGGTATTGGTTCATGGGGACTAAATAAAACTGTCGGTTGGGCTTGGGATATTACCAACTTCGTTTGGTGGGTTGGTATTGGTCATGCTGGAACATTAATTTCTGCGGTTCTTTTACTATTCAGACAGCGTTGGCGAATGGCAATCAATCGGTCAGCAGAAGCTATGACCATCTTCTCAGTAATTCAAGCTGGATTATTTCCTATAATCCACATGGGTCGCCCTTGGTTAGCATATTGGGTACTTCCAATTCCTAATCAGTTCGGGTCGTTATGGGTAAATTTTAATTCTCCATTACTATGGGATGTATTTGCAATCTCGACGTATCTTTCAGTATCTTTAGTCTTCTGGTGGACTGGATTATTGCCTGATTTTGCAATGTTAAGAGACAGAGCGGTTACGCCTTTTACAAAACAAATCTATTCTATTTTGAGTTTCGGTTGGAGCGGTAGAGCTAAGGATTGGCAACGTTTTGAGGAAGTGTCATTAGTTTTGGCTGGTCTTGCTACGCCATTGGTGCTGTCAGTGCATACTATTGTATCAATGGACTTCGCTACATCAGTAATTCCAGGTTGGCATACTACAATTTTTCCGCCATATTTTGTAGCGGGAGCGGTTTTTTCAGGATTTGCAATGGTAAATACATTACTTATAATTATGAGAAAAGTGTCAAATCTTGAGGCTTATATTACACTTCAACATATTGAATTAATGAATATCATAATTATGATTACTGGTTCTATTGTGGGGGTTGCTTATATAACCGAATTATTTATTGCATGGTACTCAGGTGTTGAGTATGAGCAATATGCTTTTTTAAACAGAGCAACTGGACCATACGCATGGGCATATTGGGCAATGATGTCGTGTAATGTATTTTCACCTCAATTCATGTGGTTTAAAAAATTGCGTACCAGCATAATGTTTTCATTTGTAATATCTATTGTTGTAAATATAGGAATGTGGTTTGAACGTTTCGTTATCATTGTAACTTCATTGCATCGAGATTATTTACCTTCATCGTGGACTATGTTTTCTCCTACTTTCGTTGATATTGGAATTTTTATCGGTACCATTGGATTCTTCTTTGTTTTATTTTTGTTATATGCACGAACTTTTCCTGTAATTGCGCAAGCAGAAGTTAAAACAATTTTAAAAGCAACAGGTGAAAAATATATTAAATTAAGACAAGAAAAAAAAGACACACATCATGAATAATAAAGTAGTTTACGCATTATACAACGACGATGATGTGTTAATGGATGCGGTTAAAAAAACACGTTCGCAACACCATCATATTGAGGAAGTGTTTTGTCCTTTTCCGGTGCACGGATTAGATAGGGCTATGGGTTTAGCACCAACAAGATTAGCAATATGTGCTTTTATTTATGGGTGTTTAGGAATTACTGTCGCAACTACAATGATGAATTTTATTATGATTCAAGATTGGCCTCAGGATATTGGAGGAAAGCCTAGTATGAGCTATATACAGAATATGCCAGCTTTTGTGCCTATTATGTTTGAAATGACAGTATTTTTTGCTGCACATTTAATGGTTATCACTTTTTACATGAGAAGTAGGTTATGGCCGTTTAAAGCAGCCGAAAATCCAGATGTTCGCACAACTGATGATCATTTTTTAATGGAAGTTGCTGTTGATAATAATGAGGAGGCATTAGTTAGCTTTTTGAAAACTACCGGAGCCGTTGAAGTTAAAGTAATTGATAAAATATAGCTATCAAACAGGTTTGATGTAGTTTTTATAGAACTAATTTTTAAGGAGGTAGTATAGTTTAAATATAATAAATACGCACATATGAAAAGTGTTTTAAAAATAACATTTGTTTTAGGTTTTATTCTGTTTTTTGTTTCATGTAAGAACAGTAAATCACCTAATTATCAATATTTCCCAAATATGTATGAATCAGTAGCTTATGAAACTTATGCAGAATCATCTGCTTTTAGTTCAAAAGCGGGGTTAATAGGTAAAGAGGGTCAAATACCTGCAAATCATACTTTAAAAAGAGGTTCTGTACCATATGAATTTCCTAATTCTAATGATGGTTATGAAGCAGCCAAGCTAAATTCTAAATCACCACTTGATTCCTCAACTATAGATTATGTTAAAGGTCAAGAATTATTTGAAATTTATTGTGGAATTTGTCACGGCAATAAAGGTAATGGTAAAGGTTGGTTAGTAACTCAGGAAAAAATATTGGGAGTTCCTAACTATGCTGATCGTGTCATTTCTGAAGGAAGTATTAATCATGTTCTTAATTATGGCATTAATTCAATGGGTGCCTACTCCAATCAATTAAATCAATCAGAACGTTGGCAGGTTGCCGCATACGTTATGAAGTTAAAGAGTGAATTATAAAATTGTACAACAAATCTGATTTTAAATATATGTATACATTTTCCAGTAAATTAAAAACGCTGTCCCTGACTCTAATGATTCTTGGAATACTTGGAATAGCCGTTGGTTTTTACACTGCACCAAAGACAATTGAAGATGTCGAGAAAATTCTTTCAAGTTCTGAACATCATGAAGGTGGTCACGAGGCTTCAGGCAGTACGAATGTTGCGCATGATGTGGCATTAATGGTTAAACACAACGATAAAATTCAAAAAAATAAACGTTCAGTTGTGACTTACAACAGCGGCGATAAGGATAGTAGTGGTGATTCACTTAGGCGAAGCGACTCCTTGGCAATCGTTTCTACTGCGCAACATATTGAGAAAAACGTACAAGCAAAAGGTGCTGCTGCAACAGATGCCGTTTCACATGCTAAGCATGCGAAACATGTATTGCATCAATTGCAGAATAAGCCTTGGGCCGCTTTTTATGTTGCTTGTATATTTTTTATGTTGATATCTCTTGGTGTGTTAGCATTCTATGCTATTCAGCAAGTGGCGCAAGCGGGGTGGTCGCCTGTTTTGTTTAGGGTAATGCAAGGTATTACTGCTTATTTACCAGTTGGTTCAGTCATATTTTTTATAGTCCTACTTTTGTCAGGTTTTCATTTTAACCATTTATTTGCTTGGATGCAAGAGGGTGTTACAGATCCGTTGAGTGAGCATTATGACAAAATAATTACTGGTAAAGCTGGATATTTAAATTTTCCGTTTTGGATTGTTAGAGCAGCTGTATTTTTACTTGGGTGGAATTTGTATCGTTATTATTCACGTAAAAACTGTTTGGCGCAAGATGAGTCAACCAATAATGATAATTACAAAAAAAACTTTAAGTTATCGGCACTATTTTTAGTATTCTTTATTATAACAGAATCAATAATGTCATGGGATTGGATTATGTCAGTTGATCCGCATTGGTCTAGTACATTATTTGGTTGGTATGTTTTTGCAAGTTTTTTAGTAAGTGCCGTTACTGTCATTTCAATGGTAACAATGTATTTAAAGGCAAACGGATATTTAGAGTTCGTAAATACAAGTCATATTCATGATTTGTCGAAATTTATGTTTGGTTTTAGTGTATTTTGGACGTATTTGTGGTTTTCGCAATACATGCTAATTTGGTATTCTAACATTCCTGAGGAGGTTACTTACTTTGTAACGCGTATTGATGTTTATACATTACCATTTTTTGGGGCGGTTGTTATGAACTTTGTTTTTCCGTTATTGATTTTAATCAATACTGAATTTAAGCGTATCTTTCCGATTATAGCAGGTGTTGGGGTTGTTATTCTTTTAGGGCATTACATAGATTTTTTCAACATGATTATGCCTGCAACTGTTGGCGACCAGTGGTCGATTGGTATTTCTGAAATAGCGTCGTTATTATTCTTTGTTGGATTGTTCATTTTTGTGATATTTTCAGCATTAACAAAAGTGCCGTTATTACCAAAAAGAAATCCGTTTATTGACGAAAGTAAACATTTTCACTATTAATATTTAAAAAAAAACAAATGACAGGTTTATTGATATTTCTTGTTTTAGTTTTGTTATCTGTTGCAGTTTGGCAACTAACTAAAATTTTTCAACTTACACAAGCAGGCAAAACGAGAGATACATCGTCTGTTGCAACCGATAAGGATAATAATATGAACGGCCGAATGATGTTTGTGTTTTTAGGCATCATTTACCTTGTAACAATACTTTCGTTTATTTATTGTGGCGATTTCCCATTAGTAAGTAATGCAGCCTCCGAACATGGTAAAGAAGTAGATCATTTGATGATTATTTCGATGGTAATGATTTTTGTTGTTCAAACAATAACGCAAGCTTTATTGCATTACTTTGCTTTTAAATACAGGGGTAAAAAAGGCAATGTGGCGACGTATTTTGCAGATAATAATAAATTAGAGTTTATTTGGAGTTCGATCCCAGCTATTGTATTGGCGGTATTAATATTTTACGGATTATATGCTTGGAATGATATAATGTTTGTTGATAAAGACGAGGAAGTTATCGTTGTCGAAGTATATGCGCAACAATTTAAATGGACAGTTCGTTATTCAGGTAAGGATAATGTTCTAGGAAAAGCAAATGTTCGCTATATTGAGGGCGTTAACGTGTTAGGGGTTGATTTGTCAGATCCTAATTCTGGCGATGATATTGTTGCTGACGAACTGCATCTGCCAAAGGGTAAAAAGGTAGTTTTTAAGATTCGGTCGCAAGACGTGTTACACTCGATGTATATGCCTCATTTTAGAGCACAAATGAATGCTGTGCCAGGCATGGTTACACAGTTTGCTTTCACACCTATTTTGACTACTGACGAAATGAGAGATACGCCAGAGATGGTTGAAAAAGTGGCTAATATTAATAAAATTCGGAGTGAGAAAAGTAAAGATCTTGTTGCTAAAGGTGAAGTTGCCCTTGATCCTTATGAATTTAATTTTTTACTGTTGTGTAATAAAATATGTGGTGCATCGCATTATAATATGCAAATGAAAATAGTTGTTGACGAGCCAGCCGATTATAGAAAATGGTTATCGTCAAAAGAAAAATTAGTAGATGCAGTGAAAACTGCTGCTGCCGCTGAAGCTACTCCTAAAGCAGATGGAGTTGTTGGAGTAAAAAAAGATTCAACAGCAATAAAACCTGATACGACGGTTGTTGCAACTAATGTAATGAAATAATCTATTAAATATAATACAAATGAGTCACAAAAACGATAATCTAGCACACGATCATCAAAATGATGATCATCACGAACACCACCATAAAGATACCTTTATAACTAAGTATATATTTAGTATTGACCATAAAATGATTGCTAAGCAATATCTTTTAA
>JAYVGC010000007.1:0-13980 GCA_043772535.1 Flavobacterium sp.
ATCCAACTAAAAGTTTTAACCATGCCATCCTTTAATGGTTCAGAAACTTTCCAACCTATTTTTTCTTCATACAAACGATTGTCTGAGTTGCGACCACGAACGCCTGTTGGGCATTTAAAACCATATTTATCTATGAATTCTTGACCGTCAATGTTGTTTATGGTAATGTTTTTGCCTGAAATAGCAATTGCCATTTCTGCTAATTGGTTTATGGTTACCATTTCTTCTGAACCAATGTTTACAGGCTCAATAAAATCAGATTTCATTAATCGTAAAACTGCTTCGACACATTCGTCAACATATAAAAATGAACGCGATTGCAAACCATCACCCCAAACTTCTATCGAGCCACCATCTGGCGTTTCGGCTACTTTACGACACATTGCTGCTGGTGCTTTTTCTTTGCCGTCT
The DNA here is from genome assembly GCA_043772535.1 of Flavobacterium sp. Taxonomy (GTDB): domain Bacteria; phylum Bacteroidota; class Bacteroidia; order Flavobacteriales; family Flavobacteriaceae; genus Flavobacterium. The sequence continues at coordinate 412 of JAYVGC010000007.1, forward strand.
TTCCAAGTGCCTTGTGGTCCAAAAATGTTATGAAATCTTGCTACGCGAACATTTAATTTATAGTTTCTGTTAAAAGCCAAAAATAATCTTTCAGAAAACAGTTTCTCCCAACCATATTCAGAATCTGGATTGGCAGGATAAGCCGAACTTTCTTCACAATTAGGGTTCAATGGATCCATTTGGTTGTGTTCAGGATACATGCAAGCAGACGAGGAATAAAAAATTTGTTTTACATTTTTTACTGTTGCTTCTTTTGCAACATTCAAGTTTATTAATGCAGAATTATGCATTACATTCGCATCATTATTGCCTGTAAATATGTAACCAGCACCACCCATATCGGCTGCCAATTGGTACACTTCGTCAATGTTTTCGTCAATAACTTTTGCAACAACAGTTGGATCGGTCAAATCACCTTTTATAAATTCATCGCAAATATCGTTATGGTCAAAATATTCATGATTTTTAATATCGCAAATTTTAACGAAATTACCTTCGCTTTTTAATCTTTTTGCTAAGTGACCACCAATAAAACCCCCACCGCCTAGTACAATAATTCTTTTCATCGTAATATTATAAATTATTTATTTTATTCAAAAAAGAATTCAAAATTATGTCTTTCGAAAAATTTTCGACCATATAATTTCTTGCTTTTTTACCTAATTCTTCCTGTAATTTTTTATTTTCTTTAAGTTTTAAAATATTTTCTAATATTAGATTTTCTTCATTATTTGAATAAAAACCCCAATCTTGTGATAATTTAAAATGTTTAGCAACTTCGGAACTTAAATCTCCGGTAATTATTGATGGCGTCGAACTGCTCATCATGCCTAGAATTTTTGATGGCATTACCGAATCGGTCACATCCGATTTTTGAAATAAAACGTGCAAATCGGCACTGCACAATAAATCTGATAAATCTTCGTAAGGAATTGGTTCGTAATATTTTATAAAATCCAATAAATTTTCTTTTTCAAGAATTTCTAATAATTCAGTTTTATAAGCACCTTCGCCAACCAAAACAAATTCTATGTCTGAGTAAACGGATAGTTTTTGTGCCAAAGATACATAAATTTCCCAATCTTGCTTTTGTCCAATGTTACCAGAATATAAAACCGTAAATTTTTCTTTAGAAATAAAGTTATGGTGTTTATAATTATTTGGATTTATAAAGTCAACATCGACCCAATCTGGAAAAAATTCCGGATTGGTTAGTGGTGCTTTATTTTTAATTCTTGTCATCATATTGTAACTAATTGAACTGACAACATCAGAGTTATTATAAAGATAAGCTTCGATTTTTTTTAATAATTTTTTAAAAACATTGGTTACAAAATTTTCTTTGATTAATCCTGTTTCAAAAGCAGCATCGAATTCAAAATCTTTTACAGACGTCCAAAGTTTCGCTTTTTTGCGTCTTTTTAAAATCAAACCTAAAGCAACACAAGTTGTAAATGGAATATTACAAAACACTAAATTAGCATTCTTAATTTTACTTAGATTAAAATAGGTCCCAAAAGTGTAGGACATTATATGAAGAATTCTTTTAAAAAAACTTTGATTTGTAGGTACATACAATTTATAACGATAAATTGTTACACCATTAATAACATCAGAATAATATTTAGGTTTGTCTTGATATTCTGCGCGAATTTTCCATTGCGGATAATAAGGAAACGCGGCAACAACCGACACATTGAAGCCTTGGGTCGCCAAAAACTCTGCTAATTGTGAGGTATATAAACCAATTGCAGTATCTTCTGGTGCATAATTGACTGTAATAAACGTAATATCTTTTATCATAAAAATTACTACAATTCTGGATAAATAACGTTCAAAACTGTTAATTATCTTAAGTTGCAAATATATACTTATATTCAACAATTAGAAATTGAATTTTCAATTAATTTTGGTTTTCGATCAAATTCATAAATTATGTAAAGCTAATTTAAAATTATTTCCAAAACCCCACAAGATTAACTATTTTTGTAAATTAAGAAATTTTCGAGTGTTGCGCAAAACATAGAATACAACAAACGTGGCACAATAATTATATAAAATGTTCTGTGCTTTTGCCAATGATTTTTGCGCTTTTGTCGAATTCCAAAGTGGTTACAGAGATTTTTGGTGATCAGGCATTTTGCAAATCATTAATACTTGCACTTAATTTGGCTTGCCAGAACCAGCTATTACAATATTAAAAGGGAGAATTTTAGTTGCTTTAGATAAAAAAAGAAATTATTACAAAACGTAAAGTAATCGCTTTAAATCAAAAGCAAATTGCAACATTAAAATATCTTGAACTGACGGACAAAATTTTAAATGGTACTAACCACAAACTGAGCAAAGTTTCGGTAACAAATGCCGTCATTAACAAAGATTTTGTGCATTTTTCTTTTGTAGTTCCAATGATAAGTTTATTTTTGTCAGAATCATTTCTTTCAAGGCAAAGAGGAATAGTTTTTTTGTAATGCTGTATTGCCTTTTTAACGTCGGAATTAAAGAAAAAATTCTGAAAACTAACCCTACAAATATGAAACGAATTTTAATAACAGGTGCAGCAGGCTTTTTAGGATCACATCTTTGCGATCGCTTTATTGCCGAAGGTTATTTTGTAATAGCGATGGACAATCTTATTACAGGAGATTTAAAAAATATTGAACACCTTTTTAAACTTAAAAACTTTGAGTTTTACCACCACGATGTAACCAAATTTGTACATGTACCGGGCAATTTAGATTATATTTTACATTTTGCATCTCCAGCAAGTCCCATCGATTACCTAAAAATTCCTATTCAAACCTTAAAAGTAGGATCGCTAGGAACACACAATCTTTTAGGATTAGCCCGCGTAAAAAAAGCTAGAATTTTGATAGCATCTACTTCAGAAATTTATGGTGATCCGCTGATACATCCACAAACAGAGGAATATTATGGCAACGTAAACACAATCGGACCACGAGGCGTTTATGATGAAGCCAAGCGTTTTCAAGAATCGATAACCATGGCGTACCACACTTTTCATGGCGTAGAAACCAGAATTGTACGCATATTTAACACCTATGGTCCTAGAATGCGCCTTAATGATGGTCGTGTAATTCCGGCGTTTATAGGTCAAGCATTGCGTGGCGAAGATTTAACTATTTTTGGTGACGGAAGTCAAACAAGGTCATTTTGTTATGTAACAGATCAAGTAGAAGGCATTTTTAGGCTACTGCATTCCGATTATATTTATCCGGTAAATATTGGTAATCCAGATGAAATTACCATAAAAGATTTTGCGGATGAAATTATAAAACTTACAAATACACATCAAAAAGTAGTTTTTCGTCCGTTACCAATAAATGATCCGATGCAACGACAGCCAGATATTACAAAAGCCAAAAGTATTTTGGGCTGGGAAGCAAAAGTAAACCGAGAAGAAGGGATGAAGTTGACATACGATTATTTTAAGTCGCTGTCGTCTGAAGAATTATTAAAAGAAGAGCACAAAGATTTTAAAGGATACATTCATTAATATATGGTTGCACAACAAACAGGAAGATATTCAAAATACATCAGACCAATTAGCATCATAGTGGATGTTCTTGTGATAACTATTCTAAGTTTATATTTTTTTCGAAATTTAAATTTAAACATAGCATATTTTATTGTATATCAGATTTTTGCATGGATTTTAATCGCCTTTTTAGTTAAGTTTTATGAAGTATTTAGATTTACTACTCCAGTTGAAATTATTTCTAAACTATTTAAACAATTTAGTATTCTTCTTTTAGTCGTTATCGCTTTTTTTCCGTTTTCTAAAACAGTTATTTTTAGCGGAAAAGCAATTGCTATAATGATGATAATTAGTTTTTTTGTAATTGCTTTAATTAAGTATTTCTTATTTTATTATTTAAAAAAATACCGAATAGTTACCAAAAATAATTTTAGAAACGCACTAATAATTGGTTATACTCCCGAAGCAATTCGACTAAAAGAAGTATTTGAAAACCGACCCGATTTTGGATATAGATTTCAAGGTTATTTTTCAGATAAGAAACATAATACTGAGATTTTAGGTAAAGTTGAAGATATAAAAAGGTTTGTTATTGAGCATAAAACTGATGAAATATATTGTTCATTAAATGAGATTTCAAATGAAAAACTAAAAGATTTAGTTGAGTTTGCAGATGAAAATAATAAAGCAATAAAGTTTATTCCTGACACTAAAGCAATTTTTTCAAAAAATCTTAAAATGGAATATTATGAATTGTTTCCAGTACTTTCGTTACAAAAAACCCAACTTCACAATCCAACAATAAAAGGAATCAAAAGAGGCTTTGATCTTTTTTTCTCCGTTTTGGTAATTATTTTCATCCTTTCGTGGTTGCTGCCGTTAATTGCAATTTTCATCAAAATGGAATCGAAGGGTCCCATTTTTTTTAAACAAGGACGACCAGGTTTAAATGAAAATGAATTTTTTTGTTATAAATTTCGTTCTATGCTGGTAAACGAAACTACCGAACAAGAAGCCTCTAAAAATGACCCTAGAGTTACTAAAATGGGCAAGTTTATGCGTAAAACTAGTATCGACGAATTACCTCAGTTTTTTAATGTATTGTTGGGCGACATGTCTGTAGTTGGACCTAGACCGCACTTATGGTCGCAAAATAAATCGTATGCAAGCAAAGTCAAAAAGTATATGATGCGCCATTACGTAAAGCCGGGTATAACAGGTTTAGCACAAGTAAAAGGCTATCGAGGTGAAATAGAAACCGATGAAGATATGATTAATAGAATAAAATATGATGTTTTTTATATTGATAATTGGTCAATAGTGATGGATGTGAAAATAATAATCCAAACCGTTGTTAATATTTTTAAAGGCGAAGATAAGGCCTATTAATTTTACATATCAAATGTAAATAAGTAAGGTTATAATTTTTTTATTGTGCTTGTGCTGTTTTGATAAATAAAATACCGTTTTGTTTTGTGTTTATTACACTTCAAAAGTAGCGGTGAGCATCATTATTTTATTAAATGCAGCCATAACACTATTGATATAGTAAACTACTCATATTGTAAAGTCAAATAAATAAAAATAGCGTAGACGCATAAAACATAGTTTAAATAGTTTAATAGCGCAATGTAATAATTTCACTAATAGTAATGTAATCACATTATTTCTTTCGCAAAATATTATTTTCTTTATTCAAAACAAACTATTTTTGCGGTACTAAAAACAAAAATTAGTAGCAGATCAAGCTAATTATTTTTTGATAAAACACAACACACAATGACTATTTTACTACTAGGTTCTGGCGGTCGCGAACATGCTTTTGCCCATAAAATGCTACAATCAACCAAATGTGCTACACTTTACGTAGCACCTGGTAATGCCGGCACGGGCGCAATTGCAAATAACGTAGCAATAAACCCCACAGATTTTGAAGCCATTAAAACATTTGTACTTAATAATAAAGTTAACATGGTTGTGGTAGGTCCCGAAGACCCATTGGTGTTGGGGATTTATGATTTTTTTAAAAATGATAGCGCTCTAAAAAATATTCCGGTAATTGGGCCGTCAAAGGCGGGTGCACAACTAGAGGGCAGTAAAGAATTTGCCAAAGAATTTTTAGTTCGTCACAATATTCCAACCGCAGGATATGCCAGTTTTACCGAAGAAACGGTCGAAAAGGGTTATGCCTTTTTAGACACGTTACAACCACCCTATGTGCTTAAAGCAGATGGATTGGCTGGTGGGAAAGGAGTGTTGATTCTTCAAAATAGTGATGATGCTAAAGTCGAACTCAAAAATATGTTGGTAAACAAAAAATTTGGTGTTGCAAGCAGTAAGGTAGTAATTGAGGCCTTTTTAGACGGAATTGAATTAAGTTGTTTTGTTTTAACAGACGGAAAAAACTATAAAATTTTGCCAACTGCCAAAGATTATAAGCGAATAGGCGAGGGCGATACGGGTTTAAATACTGGCGGAATGGGTGCCATTTCTCCGGTGCCTTTTGCAAACGATGCTTTGCTACAAAAAATAGAAGAACGCATAGTAAAACCAACTGTTTTGGGGCTACAAAAAGACAACATATCGTATCTAGGATTTATATTTATTGGTTTGATTGTAGTTAAAGGCGAACCTATTGTAATTGAATATAACGTGCGCATGGGCGATCCCGAAACAGAGGTAGTGTTGCCAAGAATTAAAACAGATTTACTTGATTTATTTATAGCGGTTTCTAATAAAAGCCTCGATACAATTAATTTAGAAATAAACCCCAAAAGTGCAGCAACCGTTATGGTAGTTTCTGGCGGATACCCCGAAGAGTTTAAAAAAGGATACGAAATTACAGGACTTCAAACTATTGTTGATTCGCTTGTTTTTCATGCAGGGACGACACTGCATAATGATAAAATAGTATCAAATGGCGGTAGAGTAGTAGCAATTACATCGCTGGGCAATTCGTTTCAAGAGGCCATAAAAAAATCTTATCAAAACATAAGTAAGTTACATTTTGATAAGATGTATTATAGAAAAGATATTGGGTTTGATTTATAAACGATTTATTTTAAGAAATTATTTCCTAAAAAAGAATGTGCCGTTGTATCTTGGTTCTCTTCATTGTTTTTTTGATGACTTGATAATTGCTTGCACCAGTACACAATGTAATAAGCGCAAATACCCATAAAAATCCAATTAAAAAAACTAGAAACGGTCCAAGAGATTTGCTCAAAGTGTCTTAAAAAATCTAAAGGTTTAAATAAAAAATCTACAAAAAGTGATTGAATTGCTTCGAAAAATGCTTTCATTTTTAAAGTTGTATTATATTTACACCACAAAAGTATAAAATATTATAATGATAACAAGCATTTTTAAAAGATCTACACCATTTAATTTCATTGTTTTTTTGATATTAATAACAGTGGTTTTTACAGTTTTTAATTATCCAATTGATAAACAAGTAATTAACTTGCTTTTTTTGCGAAATAAAGCAGTTGTATTATTTCTTTTTTTTGGCACTTTTTTTTTAATAAATTTTATAGTAAAAAAAAATACACTTACTAAAAATAGTGATTATGCGGTTTTATTCTTTTTTTTATTTTTACTCTTTTTTCCGGCAGTTTTAAGCAATTTTAATCTCGTTTTTTCTAATTTATTGGTTTTACTGGCATTACGAAGGCTTTATTCTATGCCAACATTAAAAGTTAGTAAAGAAAAAATTTTCGATGCTTCGTTATATATCTGTTTGGCCAGTATTTTTCAGTTCTGGAGTATTTTATTTCTATCGGTGGTTTTTGTATCGGTAATTTTTTATGTAGCTCGTGACTATCGGCATTGGTTTCTTCCGTTTGTAGGTATGGCAACTGCAGCTATTTTATTGGTTTTGTACGGATTAATTATAGACAAACTTATATTTCTAAACTATATAAAAAACGCGCATATTGATGTAGATTTTACGTATTTCAAAAATAATTATCAAAATTTAGCATTGTCAATATTTACTGTTGTTGCGGTGTTTTATATGGTGTCACTTGTGCTTGCTTTACCCACAAAGCCTTTAAATAAAAAGGCTGCCTACAAGCAATCTATTTTTACTTTTTTAGTAGCGGTTTTGGTTTTTATATTTTCTACTAATAAATCTAATGAAATACTATTATTTTCGTTTTTTCCGCTGGCAATTATGGCTACTAGCGATATAGAGCAGTATGCCAATACAACGAGGTCTACTGTTATTTTATTTATTGTGGTTGCATTGGCAGCAGTATGTTTTTTTACACAATTATAATTTACTGCCATAGGCCAAATCGCCTGCATCGCCCAAGCCGGGTACTATGTAATTTTTTTCATTAAGTTTTTCGTCTAAGGCGGCTACCCACAAATGGCAGTTTTTAGGTAAATGTTGTTCTAAATAAGCAATGCCTTCGGGGGCGGCAATAACTACCGCTATATGAATTTCTTTTGGGGTTTCTTCAATCATAAGTTTATTAAAAACAGCCACAATTGACTGCCCTGTGGCTAACATTGGATCAATTAAAATTAAATTTTTATTTTCAAATGATGGTGCCGCTTGGTATTCGACCAAAATTTCAAAAGCATCGTCTTTATTATAATGATTTCGATAGGCAGATACAAAACCGTTTTCGGCGGCATCAAAAATATTCATAAAGCCTGTATGTAAAGCCAAACCGGCACGCAAAATAGAACATAAAACTACGTTATCGGCAAGGGTAGTAGTACTTTTTATCGCTAACGGCGTTTGTATATCAATGGTTTTATAGGTAAGTGTTTTACTTAGTTCATAAGCCATAATCTCGCCAATGCGCTCTATGTTTTTTCTAAAGCGCATGCTGTCTTTTTGAATGGTAACATCGCGAATTTGGGCTAAAAAGTGGTTGAGAATACTGTTTTTTTCAGATATATAATGAATGTGCATAATTTTTGTTTATATTTTCATGCTAAAAGTATAAAAACTATCTTTGTAAATAAAATTTATAATTATGTTTTCTAAATTAGCGTATTCTATATTTGAACAATCAATTGCCAATTACCATCAGCACGACAATGTTAATCAACCTATTAGCAACCCGTATCCAAAAGATAAAATCGAGCATTTATTGTACTTTAAAAATTGGATTGATACCGTGCAATGGCATTATGAAGATATAATTCGCGATCCAAACATAAATCCCGTTGCGGCTTTAACTTTGAAACGGAAAATTGATGCTTCTAACCAAGAGCGTACCGATATGGTTGAGTTTATTGATAGTTATTTTCTTTCAAAATATAAAAATGTGGTCGTAAACCCAGCGGCAAAAATAAATTCTGAATCGCCAGCCTGGACAATAGATCGCTTGTCTATTTTGGCATTAAAAATTTATCACATGACCGAAGAGGCAACTCGAACCGATGCTTCACAAGACCACAGAGATAAATGTCAAGAAAAATTAAATGTACTTTTAGAGCAAAGAACGGATTTGTTCACCGCTATTGATGACTTACTTAATGATATTGCAAGTGGCAACAAGTTTATGAAGGTTTACAAACAAATGAAAATGTATAATGACAATGAGTTGAACCCGATTTTATATCAAAAAAAATAGTAAACTTGCATCATAAAACGAAACACATTTTAGTTATTCGTCTTTCGGCTATGGGCGATGTTGCCATGACGGTGCCTGTAATTCGGGCATTGTTGCAACAGCATCCAAACATAAAAATTACTTTGGTATCGCGACCTTTTTTTAAACCTTTTTTTGACAAAATTGATAATGTTTCTTTTTTTGAAATCGATTTAAAAAGGCGTCACAAAGGGTTTTTAGGATTAATGCGGTTGTTTTTAGATTTAAAAAAATTGAATATAGACGCAGTAGCCGATTTACATAACGTGCTGCGATCAAAAATAATACGAAATTTATTTGCAGTAACCGGAAAAAAAACAGCAGCTACCAATAAAGGGAGAGCTGAAAAAAAAGCACTTGTTCGTTTTGAAAACAAAATTTTTAAACCCTTAAAAACAATGTTTCAAAGACATATTGAAACATTTAAGAAATTGGGTATTGAAATAAATGTAGCAAGTCCAAATTTTCCAAAAAAAGTTGGTTTATCAACTGAAATTAAGAAACAGATTGGCTATAACGAAAATGAAAATTTAATTGGTATTGCCCCGTTTGCACAATACGAATCTAAAGTATATCCGAACGATTTAATGCAACAAGTGATCATTGGTTTAGCAAAAAATTCTAAAAATAAGTTGTTGCTTTTTGGGGGTGGTACCTCTGAAATCGAGGTATTAAATCAATTATCAAAAAACATACAAAATGCAATTGTAATTGCTGGCACATTAAATTTAACCAATGAATTACAGCTTATATCTAATTTAAAAGTAATGCTTGCTATGGATTCTGGCAACGCCCACATTGCGGCTATGTTGGGTGTGCCGGTAATTACCCTTTGGGGAGCAACCCATCCTTTTGCTGGATTTTCGCCCTTTAATCAGCCTATTGAAAACGGCTTACTTGCCAATAGAATATTATATCCTTTACTTCCAACTTCAATATATGGAAACAAAAAAGTAACGGGTTACGAGCAAGTGATGCGAACCATTACGCCCCAAGAAATAGTTGAAAAAATAAATTCAATTTTGTACAAGCAACCACTTACTAATAGGAGTGGTACTGTTTAAAAATGTTGTTTTAAATTGGACTACTTTTAAAAGTAATTATTATAATTTACTACCTAAAAAAAAACGCCTTATATAACCGCAATAGTTGCTTGTTATTTATACGTCGTCAAAATCAACATAAATTTCAGTACTTGTAGGGTGCGCTTGACAGGTTAACACCAGCCCTTCGGCAATTTCGGAATCGGTTAATATCGAATTTTTTCGCATTACAGCGGTACCTTTTGTTATTCGCGCTAAGCAACTGCTGCAAATACCACCTTGACAGGAATAGGGAGCATCTATACCTTGTTTTAATGCAGCTTCCAAAATAGTCTGTTTTTGGCTCATGTCAAAAGTAGCTTCTTCATCATCAACCATAACGGTAACTTTGGTATGCCCATCATGTACTGTTGCCTCCTTATTTTCGATAACAGAAGACGAAAATAATTCAAATTTTATGTTTTTCTCAGCTACATTATGTTCTTGTAAAACTGACGAAACTAAATTTATCATTTCCTCGGGACCACAAAGGTAAAACGTATTAAATTCCTTTTCTTTGTGCTTGGTATTCAACACAAAATTTACGGTCGATTTATCAATTCGTCCAAACAATTCACCTGCAATTTTTTCTTGACTATACACAAAATGTACAAATAATCGACCAACATAGCGTTGTTGCAAGTCATGCAATTGTGTGTTAAAAATGGTTTCGTTAACCGTTTTGTTGCCGTAAACCAATACAAAAGTAGCTTTAGGTTCGTTTTCTAAAATATCTTGCAAAATAGATAAAACTGGCGTAATTCCGCTACCAGCAGCAAAACCAGCATAATTTTTTTGCTTATCAGCTTTGGGTTCAAAAGTAAACTTTCCCTCGGGCGCTGCAACTTCTAATAAATCGCCCACGTTTAAATTTTGATTTGCAAATTTTGAAAATATTCCGTTTTTTACTTCCTTAACAGCTATACGTAATTCATTGCTGTTTGGTGACGAACATATTGAGTATGCACGACGAATTTCTTCACCGTCTAAAGTTAATTTTATGTTTAAATATTGACCTGCAATAAAAGTGTAATTATTTTTCAATTCACTAGGAACGTTAAATACAATTGAAACCGCCGAGGGAGTTTCGCGTTTCACTTCTTTTATCTGTAGTTTATAGAATGTTGACATGATGTGATTTTTTTTACAAAAGTAACAAATAGCAAGTAAAAACAAACGTTATAATTTTTACAAATGTATGGTAACAATTTAGTAGCTTTATGCACTAATAAAAAAGTTAAATTTCAAAATAATGTTAAAATATTTTTTAATGCTCGAATGGAAGTCTTTTTTTAGATCGGCCAGTTTGGGCATAAGTAGTATCATTAAAATTTTTGCTGCACTTGCTGCACTTTATTTTTCGTTGCTTTTTATCGGTGGCGGCATTTTAGCCTATACCGTTATTAAAGACAAACTGCATTTAGATCCTTTGGTAATCATTAACAAATTTTTGATTTATTATTTTATTTTGGACTTAACCATTCGATTTTTTTTTCAAAAAATGCCCGTGCTCAATATAAAGCCGCTTTTACATTTGCCTATATTGCGCAAAATAATTGTAAATTTTACACTTGGAAAAACGGTCTTGTCTTTTTTTAATTTAGTTCATGCGTTATTTTTTATTCCATTTTCAATAATTTTAGTTTACAAAGGGCATTTGCCTGTGTTGCAGGTTATTTTTTGGCATTTAGGAATAATTGGAATGGTATACACGTTGAACTTTATTAATGTACTATTGAACAACAAAGATGCAGTTTTTTATCCAATTGTTAGTTGTATAGTTGCTACCGCAGTAGCCCAATACTATGCTATTTTTGATGTTACTGCTTATACGGCTCCCTTTTTTAATCATTTATATACTACTCCTTTTTTCTTTTTAATTCCAATTGGATTCGCAGTAGGGTTGTATTATTTATCTTTTAATTTATTTAAAAACCATTTGAATTTAGATGAAAGATTAGTTACTAAAGTAGATATGGCTACAACCGAAAATTTAACTTGGTTGAACCAATTCGGTGCTTTAGGTACTTTTTTAAAAAACGACATCAAATTATTAAAACGAAATAAACGTTCTAAAACAACGCTTTTTATGAGTGTCTTATTTATTTTTTATGGATTATTATTTTTTACAGGAAGTATCAAAGCGTATGACAATCCGGTAATGAAACTATTTGCAGGCATTGTAGTGTCGGGTGGTTTTTTAGTCACTTTTGGGCAATTTGTGCCGAGTTGGGACAGTTCGTATTATCAATTAATGATGAGTCAAAATATAAAATACAAAGATTATTTAAGCTCAAAATGGTGGCTAATGGTAATTGCAACTGTTTTTTCGACTTTAATAGCATCCTTTTACCTGTATTTTGGTTGGCACACCTATTTACTAATCGTGGTCGGTGCAATTTATAACATCGGTGTAAATTCTCATTTAGTATTATTAGCGGGAGCATTTGTAAAAACCCCCATCGATTTATCGCAGTCAAAAGGCGCATTTGGTGATAAAAAAACCTTCAATTTCAGAACCGTATTACTATCGTTACCAAAACTTTTGGTTCCAATGGGCTTGTACGCTCTTGGTTATTATTTAATTCATCCAACGATGGGACTGCTATTTGTGGCTGCAGCGGGTGTGTTAGGTTTTACATTCAAAAATAAAATGTTTACGGTAATAGAAAAAGTATATCTTACTGAAAAATATGCAACAATTGCAGCGTACAAACAGCAAAATTAAATTTTATATAAAACAGTACTAATTTTTAAATTGAAAATTAAATAATGATACAAGTAAACCAATTATCAAAAACATACAATAACGGCATAAAAGTGTTAAACATTGAGTATCTTGAAATTCCAAAAGGACAAAGTTTTGGTTTGGTGGGAAATAACGGTGCAGGAAAAACAACTTTTTTTAGTCTTTTGCTCGATTTAATCCGTCCAACAACAGGGTCAATTGTAAACAATAACATTCAGGTCAATATATCTGAGGCGTGGAAACCTTTTACAGCAGCTTTTATTGATGAGAGTTTTATTATTGGCTACCTTACTGCCGAAGAGTATTTTTATTTTATTGGAGAATTACGGGGTAATAATAAAGCCGATATTGATGCATTACTACTCAAACACCACGATTTTTTTAACGATGAAATTTTAGGTAAAAAGAAGTACCTGCGTGATTTATCAAAAGGAAATATGAAAAAAGTGGGTATTATAGCGGCATTAATTTGTAATCCAGAAGTAATAATTTTTGATGAGCCTTTTGCAAATTTAGACCCAACAACGGTAAGCCGATTAAAAAAAATAATTAAACAGTTGGCGGATGATCCAAATAGAACCGTTTTAGTTTCAAGTCACGATTTGCAACACACGGTCGAGGTCTGCG
>JAYVGC010000008.1:0-40606 GCA_043772535.1 Flavobacterium sp.
ATGATAATAAAATAGCCCAGATTGAAATGAAAAGACCAAAAGGACAACAGCTGTTTTTTGTAGTCCCGATTGGGGCGACCATACAAGCCACAAATAGGGCTTGCAAAAAAAAATACCGTACGAAGACTTGTAATGAAAAAATCGAAATGACTTCTGGAAAAAAAATTAATAATCGATACTATATATATTGTATGGTTTTTGCGAAAGGTTTATATTTGCAATCCAAATTAAAATATTTTATGATACATATTACGTTGCCAGATGGTTCGATTAAGGAGTTTGCTTCGGGAGTGACTGCGATGGATGTTGCAAAAAGCATAAGTGAAGGATTAGCTAGAAACGTAATTTCTGCGTCATTTGATGGGACGACTATTGAGACGACAACCGAATTGACCACGGATGGCTCGTTAATATTGTATACTTGGAATGATAAGGAAGGTAAAAAAGCATTTTGGCATTCTACTTCGCATGTAATGGCACAAGTTTTAGAAGAGAAATACAGTGGCATAAAATTGACGCTTGGCCCAGCAATCGACAACGGATTTTATTATGATGTTGATTTTGGTGATTTAAAAATTGTGGAGGCTGATTTTAAGGAAATAGAAGATCGGGTTTTAGAAATTTCACGCGAGAAACACGAGTTTACATTACGATCTGTTTCTAAGGCTATGGCATTAGAATTATATAAAGACAATATATATAAGACAGAGTTGATTACAAATTTAGAAGATGGAACGATTACTTTTTGTGATCATTCGACCTTTACAGATTTGTGTCGTGGTGGTCATATTCCTAATACGGGCATTATAAAAGCGATGAAAATTATGAGTGTTGCTGGCGCTTACTGGCGTGGTGATGAAAAAAATAAGCAATTGACACGGGTTTACGGAACCTCGTTTCCAAAACAAAAAGATTTGACCGATTATTTGTTGCTTTTGGAGGAAGCAAAACGGAGAGACCACAGAAAATTAGGTAAAGAACTAGAATTGTTTGCTTTTTCGCAAAAAGTAGGTCAAGGCCTGCCGTTGTGGTTGCCAAAAGGGGCTGCTTTGCGAGATAGATTGGAACAATTTTTGAAAAAAGCACAGAAAAAAGGTGGTTATGAACAAGTAATTACGCCACATATTGGTCAGAAAGAATTGTATGTTACTTCGGGGCATTATGCTAAGTATGGTGCAGATAGTTTTCAGCCCATTAGTACTCCGGCCGAAGGGGAGGAATTTTTATTGAAACCTATGAACTGCCCTCATCATTGCGAAATTTATAACGTAAGACCTTGGTCATATAAAGATTTACCAAAGCGCTATGCTGAATTTGGTACGGTATATCGGTACGAACAAAGTGGAGAATTACATGGATTGACGCGCGTACGTGGATTTACTCAAGACGATGCTCATATTTTTTGTACGCCAGACCAGTTGGATGAGGAGTTTAAAAAAGTAATTGATCTTGTATTATATGTTTTTGGTTCGTTAGGCTTTGAGAACTTTACTGCTCAAATTTCGCTGCGGGATAAAGAGAATAGGGAGAAGTACATTGGAAGCGATGAAAATTGGGAAAAAGCGGAAAATGCAATTATTACTGCTGCAAAAGATAAAAACTTAACCACAGTTGTTGCATATGGTGAAGCCGCTTTTTATGGTCCGAAGTTAGATTTTATGGTGAAAGATGCATTGGGCAGAAGTTGGCAATTAGGAACTATACAAGTTGATTATAACTTACCCGAACGATTTGACTTGACCTATAAAGGTTCTGATAATGAATTGCACCGACCCGTAATGATTCACAGAGCTCCTTTTGGTTCGATGGAACGATTTATAGCAATTTTATTAGAGCATACAGCGGGAAATTTTCCGCTTTGGTTGATGCCCGAACAAGCAATTGTTTTGAGTTTAAGCGAAAAATATGAAACATATGCAAAAAAAGTAGTAACTTTGCTCGAAAATAACGAAATACGAGCCTCAGTTGATAACAGAAATGAAACAATTGGACGAAAAATTCGAGAAGCAGAAGTTCAAAAATGCCCGTACATGTTGATTGTAGGAGAAGAAGAAGAACGAAATGGTACCATATCAGTTAGAAAACATGGCCAAGAAGGAAAAGGCAATGTTACGGTTACTATTGATGAGTTTGTACGAATTATAAATGAAGAGATTAATAAAACGCTAAAAACATTTGAAGTTTAATATAAAAATATAAAGCCATAGCAATTAGAAACAATAGAGGTTACCAGCCTCGAGTAGAAAAGAAAGATGAACACCGGATAAATAATTTTATTCGTGTACCAGAAGTACGATTAGTTGGAGATAATATAGAACCAGGGATTTTCAAAACATCGGAAGCTATGAAGCTTGCTGACCAATTTGAGCTTGACTTAGTTGAAATTTCACCAAATGCAGAGCCACCCGTTTGTAAGATCATGGACTATAAAAAGTTTGTGTACATGCAAAAAAAGCGTGACAAAGAATTGAAAGCTAAATCGACGCAGATAGTGGTAAAAGAAATTCGTTTTGGTCCTCAAACCGACGAGCATGATTACGATTTTAAGCGTAAAAATGCCGAAAAATTTTTGAAAGAAGGATCAAAATTGAAGGCTTTTGTATTTTTTAAAGGACGCTCGATTATTTATAAAGAGCAAGGACAGATTTTATTGCTCCGACTAGCGCAAGATTTGGAAGATCATGGAAAAGTAGAGGCTTTACCAGTATTGGAGGGCAAGCGCATGATTATGTATATTGCACCGAAGAAAAAGAAATAAAAAAAGAATCAGTGCTGTAAATTTCAAATAATATATACATAATTTTGAAATTGAATTGATTAGGTTGTGATTAATAATAAAGACGTATCGGTAGTTAAATTATATCGTTACCTTTAATTATAGATTGTTAGTCATACGGAAAAGTAAGTAAGTTAAATTTAAATAAATTAGGGAAATTATGCCTAAAATGAAAACCAAGTCAAGTGCCAAGAAACGATTTAAAGTTACAGGTACTGGAAAAATTAAAAGAAAGCACGCTTTTAAAAGTCACATTTTGACCAAAAAATCAAAGAAGCGTAAATTGGCTTTGACACACTCTGCATTAGTTCATAAAACAGATGAAAAGAGTATCAAACAACAATTAAGAATTATTTAACAGCTAACAGTTTATGCTGTGAGCCTTTAGAATTCTTTAGGTTAAAAACAAATTAAATAACCTTGGAGTATGGCCTTAAAGTGTTTTCGATTCAATTCAAACCGCCTGCTACAAAAAAACAATTAAAGTATGCCAAGATCAGTAAATTCAGTTGCTAAAAGAGCACGAAGAAAAAAAATAATGAAACAAGCCAAAGGTTTCTTTGGACGTAGAAAAAATGTTTGGACGGTTGCCAAAAACGCAGTAGAGAAAGCAATGTGCTACGCTTATCGCGATAGAAAGCAGAACAAGAGAAACTTTCGTTCTTTATGGATTCAGCGTATTAACGCGGGTGCCCGTTTAGAAGGTATGAGTTATTCTCAGTTCATGGGACAAACTAAAAAGCACGGTATCGAATTGAACCGTAAAGTTTTAGCTGATTTAGCAATGAATCACCCAGCAGCTTTTAAAGCAGTACTTAACAAAGTAAAATAAACATTTATCAACAATTTTTTAGCTTACTTACAAAAAAATCTCAACTTTATAGTTGGGATTTTTTAGTTTATAAAAACGAATTAATTAAAATATTCTATACTTTCAGCTGGTTTTAAAATAGCTTTATGTACGCTAAATAACATAAACATAATTCAGTAGCAGTTGCAAATTTTGGTTAATAATTGCAGTTTAATCGTAAAATGTGACTAATGTTGTTTTTAGTTCAAAATAGCGTAAAAAAATTATACAATGTGCCATTTACTTTTAAATAATACACTAGCTTTATTTCTATTAAATTTTAGTGTTAAAAAGTAGTACTGTATTTTTGCATTAAGTATTGAACGGTTTGATCTGTTTTTGCAAAACGTTCCTGTTTTTCGATGCGCCTTGGTGATGCAGCCCTTTCGTTACATTTTTTTATCGAACAAGATTCGCAGGTTACACCAACTTCTATTTTATTAATATTGGTGTCTTTTAAAAAATTTATTTTACTTTGGGCATGAGCAGAAATTAAAACTCCAAGACCAATACTTCTGTAATAATCTTGTTTAAAGGGATCTTTAGTTGCTGAGGCTAGAACCAAATACTGATTTTCAGTAAAGTTATAGCATGAAATTTGGGCTTCAAACAAATGATTTTCATTAGAATTGGGAATTTCATTTAGTGTTTTTAAAGTAACCCATCGCCGGCAATAGTGCTCATTGCTTTCATTTGCGTAAGGTTCTTGCAAATTGGTGATGTGCAACTCTTTTGTTAACTGAAATTGATTATACTCAGGTTTATATGTAAATCTTAGGAAGAAAATGTTTTTTAAATTAAAATCTTTGGGCAATACATTTGTTAGTCGTTGATAAAAAGTTTCTGGTGAATCTGTAAATTTCAGCATCAAATTGTGAAAATTTTGAGGTATAAATACAGTAGAATCAAAAAATGACTTAAGTTCTTTGACTAATAATTTTCGGGGAATAAGTAGGGCACCTGCGAAATACGACGCTATAAAATTATTTAGTACTTGGTCAAAACTATCAAATTTAATCCAAGAAAAAGTATATAATCTATCGGTAATATTTAAAAAATTATAGCCAATTTCCTTTGCATAAATAAATAATCGCTGCGGATCATCGGCCTGCTGAGAAACAAGTAAAGTTTTAGTTTTAGGTACAAAAATAGAGCGTAAATTGGTCAACTCTTCGTGTTCACCTAATTCATCATTATTAATTACATATCCATATACTTGTATCAAAATATCCTCCAAATCTTTTACTTGTAATCGTCTCGATAAGTCGATAGAGTACTCCTTAGCAAATCGTTCTACATCATTTTCGATGTTTTCAAAATAATTATTATGCGCTTCTTGATAAGAACGCAATGCTGCTAAAAAAAAATTTTCTTTACCTAAGTTGTAATGTTTAGCAATTTCAAAAAGCGTACTTATAAACGCATTAACCTTAACCGGTGCTTCTGAAATTATAGAGATAAGATCACTTTCTTTAATACCAAAAAGATCAAACGGAATTTCTTTTAGTATTCGCGATTGCAATATTTCGCCAATTGGTGCTAAGTTTTTATCTAATTTTAATGACACTAAATGGTCATAGGTGGTATCAAGTACTTGTGCTAAAATAATAATTTTATCTCGTTTTGGATATTTTTTACCATTTTCAATTTCATTTAAATATGATTTAGACAAACCAGATATTTTAGCTAAACCGAATGAAGATAAACTCTTATCAACTCTGATTTGCTTTAATTTTAATCCAAAAATCAATCTAATATATTCTTCTTCCATACAATACAATTTTTTAAAGTCTAATTCGCTTCCTTTTCAAACAGACGGCAAAATCTGAGAAGTAGTATTTGTAAAAATTTATTTTTATAAGTCTAAAATACAAAATACAGTATTCATAATTTACGAGTATAAATTCGAACAAATATACTATTTTTTTACCTCAAAAAAATAAAAATTAAATTATTACAATTTTAGCGAACGTTCGCTTGTTTTGTATTATTTTTATTCATATTATTGCATAAATATTTATTAAACAACGCACTAGACATGAAAGAAACAATCGAAAAAATGAAAGTTGCAATAGTTCACAAAGAAAAATATGTTAACATATTGACACCAAATTCACTACTTTTTTTACAAAAGCTACACGAAGAATTCAATAATAAAAGAAAATCAATTTTAGAAAAAAGAGAAATACAACAACTTTTATTTGACAGTGGTGAACTACCACAATTTCCACTAGAGACAAAACGAACTAGAGAATCGAACTGGACAGCCGCCTCAATTCCAAGTGATTTACAAGACAGACGAGTTGAAATTACTGGTCCAGTAGACCGAAAAATGGTAATTAATGCGCTTAATTCTGGGGCAAAAACATTTATGGCTGATTTTGAAGACAGTTGTTCGCCAACTTGGAGTAATTTGATGGAAGGGCAACAAAATTTAATAGACGCTGTTAATAAAACAATATCGTTGAAAATAAATGATAAAAATTATTCGTTAAACGAAGAAATTGCAACTCTTATTGTTCGTCCACGCGGATTACATTTAGAGGAAAAAAACGTACTGTTTGCAAAAGAACATTTATCAGCTTCGCTAGTTGATTTTGGTTTGTATTTTTATCATAATATTCAACAATTATTAGAAAGAAAATCTTCTTGTTATTTTTATTTACCCAAGCTAGAACATTATGAAGAAGCGCGCTGGTGGAACGAAGTTTTTGAGTTTGCTCAAAATTATTTTAGTATTCCATCGGGTACGATCAAAGTAACGGTACTTATTGAAACCATAACTGCGAGCTTTCAATTAGATGAAATTATTTTTGAGCTTAAAAACCATATTGTTGGGCTTAATTGCGGTCGTTGGGATTACATTTTTTCGCTTATAAAAAAATTAAAGAAACAACCAAATTTTCTAGTTCCCGATAGAGATCAAGTATCAATGGCAAGCCCATTTATGAGTGCGTATTCTTTAAAAGTAATTCAAACATGTCATAAACGAAATATTTTAGCGATTGGCGGAATGGCTGCACAAATTCCTATTAAAGGTAATGATAACGCAAACAAGTTGGCCTTTGATAAAGTGCGAGCAGACAAAGAGCGAGAAGTAAAAAATGGGCATGATGGCACTTGGGTTGCGCATCCGGGTCTTATTGCCACTGCTATGAGTGTGTTTAATGAATATATGCCAACTAAAAATCAACTATTTATGAAACGTGACGATATTACCATTACCGAAGAGCAACTTTTAGAATTACCAATTGGAACTGTTACATCGTGCGGGGTTCGCAAAAACATCAATGTAGCTATTTTGTATATTGAATCATGGTTAATGGGAACAGGTGCTGCGGCAATTTACAATTTAATGGAGGATGCTGCTACCGCCGAAATTTCTAGAACTCAATTATGGCATTGGTTAAATAAAAAGGTGCTTTTAGATGATGAAAGTACTTGTAGCAAGGAATTATTTGAGGAATATGCAAAACAAGAATTATTAAACATTAAAGCATACGTTGGTATAACAAGATTTGAACAAGGTCGATTTGAACTAGCCTCAAATATAGTACTAGAAATGATTTTAGGTAATCAACTTGATGAATTTTTAACATTAAAAGCATACCAATATTTAGACTAAAAAAAACTGTCGGATGCGACAACACCCGACAGCCACTTAAATAATTATTCACATAACTATAAAAAACACTGTAAATTTATGGAATCAGAAGGAAATGATTACAAAAAAGACTCAACTTTTATGAGCAAAGAAGAAAAAATTCAAGAATTAATAACCGATTGGGCAACCAACAGTAGATGGAGCGGTATTGAAAGACCATATTCTGCAGAAAAAGTAGTGGCGCTACAAGGTTCGTACCGTATTGCACATTCAATTGCAAGCCACGGTGCTGAAATACTTTGGCACAAATTAAATAATCAAGAGTACGTTGCAGGACTGGGTGCATTAACGGGAAATCAAGCAATACAAGAAGTAGAAGCAGGACTTGAAGCAATATATTTAAGCGGTTGGCAGGTCGCTGCCGATGCCAATTTAGCGGGAGAGATGTATCCAGATCAGTCATTATATCCGGCAAATAGCGTTCCTCAAGTTGTAAAACGAATCAATAATGCGCTTTTACGTGCAGATCAAATTCAAAGCGTAGATAATATTGAAATAAAAAAAGATTATTTAGTACCAATTGTAGCCGATGCCGAAGCTGGTTTTGGAGGCAACTTAAATGCTTTCGAACTTATGAAAGCTATGATTGAAGCAGGTGCAGCAGGTGTACATTTTGAAGATCAGTTATCATCAGCAAAAAAATGCGGTCATTTAGGAGGGAAAGTTTTAGTACCTACTCAAGAAGCGATAAATAAATTAATAGCTGCAAGATTAGCTGCTGATGTTATGGGCGTTTCAACCTTAATAATAGCGCGAACAGATGCCGATGCAGCAAATTTGATTACCAGCGATATAGATAAAAGAGATTTAAAATTCATAACAGGCGAGCGATCTCCAGAAGGTTTTTTTTATGTTAATTGCGGAATAGAACAAGGTATTGACAGGGGATTATCGTACGCCCCATACGCCGATTTAATTTGGATGGAAACGTCAACACCCGATTTAACGCAAGCAAGGAAATTTGCTCAAGCTATTCATGCTCAATTTCCTGAAAAATTATTAGCGTATAATTGCTCGCCGTCATTTAATTGGGCATCAAAATTATCAGTGCTAGAAATGGAAACGTTTAGAGAACAGTTGGCATCGATGGGCTATAAGTTTCAGTTTATTACATTGGCAGGATTTCATGCTTTAAACACGTCGATGTTTGAACTTTCGTTAGCATATAAAAAACGCGGAATGGCAGGCTACTCTGAACTACAAGAACGAGAATTTGCGCTACAAAAAGAGGGATTCAAGGCTATTAAGCACCAAACATTTGTAGGAACAACTTATTTTGACGAAGTACAAAACGCTGTAACTGCTGGTTTAAATGCTACCGTGGCTATGAAAGATTCAACAGAAGTTGCCCAATTTTAGGTTATGTATATTAATTTTGTTAGAAAAAGCTTTCTTTTTTAAAGAGAGCTTTTTTTATATCAATAATTTGGCTTTTAATTTTAATTAGTGAAGTACCATAAATGCAACCAATTTTCAAAACAGTACTAAACGATGCAAAATAATTTAAATTATAATTATGTTGTACACTCCAATTGGGAGGTACCGCTTGGTATGAAGTACCGCTAAAATATTTAAATATTTTTAAAGAATATCATTTGATGTATTCAATTTTTTGAGCTTCTTCTTCGTTAATACTGTCAAAAAATCCTTGTTCGTGCATCCAATCGTCGCTAAAAACTTTACTCATATAGCGTGATCCATGATCAGGAAAAATTATGACCACATTACTTTGATCAGTAAACTCTCCTTCTTCAGAAAATTGTTCCACTGCTTGAATTGTAGCTCCCGAGGTATATCCTACAAACAAACCTTCTTTTTTTGCTATTTCTCGTGCTTTATGTGCACTTGCCTCATCGGTAACCTTTGTAAATTTGTCTATAATTTCAAAATCTGTAGCTGTGGGAATTAAATTTTTACCTAGTCCTTCAATTCTGTATGGATAAATTTCATCGTTATCAAATTCTTTGGTTTCGTGATACTTTTTTAAAACTGAACCGAACGCATCTACTCCAAGTATTCTAATATTTGGATTTTTTTCTTTTAAAAATTTTGCTGTACCAGAAATAGTTCCACCTGTACCGCTGCATGCTACTAAATGGGTAATCTGTCCCGCAGTTTGCTCCCAAATTTCTGGTCCTGTAGATTTATAATGAGCGTCAATATTTAACTGATTAAAATATTGATTTATGTAAACAGATCCTTTGGTTTCTTCGTGCAATCGCTTTGCAACACTGTAATACGAGCGTTCATCGTCGGCAGAAACATTAGCAGGACAAACATATACTTTTGCACCCATGGTACGCAACATATCGATTTTGTCTTTTGATGATTTTGAACTTACTGCCAAAACACAATCATACCCTTTGATAATGCTTACCATCGCCAAACTAAAGCCTGTATTACCAGATGTAGTTTCGATAATTGTATCGCCTGGTGACAAAATTCCGCGTTTTTCAGCCTCTTCAATAATATAAAGTGCAATTCGGTCTTTAGTTGAATGCCCTGGATTAAAAGATTCTACCTTAGCATAAAAATTACCAATAAAATTTTCGGTAACTTTATTTAACTTAATAAGAGGTGTGTTTCCTATTAATTCTAAAACATTAGTGTAAGCTTTTATTTCTTCTTTCATGTGTTGCTTGTTATAACTTTTAGATTTTAAATATCATTTTTAACTTGTAAAATGTTATTTTATAAATTTTTGATAATGTTATTTTATAAATAAAAAAATTAATTTTAAGAAATTTTACTTAATATATGTAATCTCAAAACATGCAAATTTAAGAAAATAAATTTAACTATTTTGTTATATTTTCTAAATTGAATAAAAAAGCGAATTCTTTTGCAACTTCTTTTAACGATTCGAACCTACCAGATGCACCACCATGGCCTGTTTTCATATTAATATCTAAAAAAAGTTGTTTGTTATTGGTTTTAAATTGTCTTAATTTCGCTACCCACTTTGCTGGTTCCCAGTATTGTACTTGTGAATCGTGTAGGCCAGTAGCTATATAAATATTTGGATAATCCATTTTTTTTACATTATCGTAGGGCGAATATGATTTCATGTACTTGTAGTACTTTTTTGTATTTGGATTGCCCCATTCATCGTACTCGCCAGTAGTTAACGGTATCGATTCGTCTAGCATTGTGGTTACCACGTCAACAAACGGCACTTGTGCAATTACACCGTTGTACAATTCTGGATTAGTATTTAAAATCACACCCATTAACAATCCTCCTGCTGATCCGCCTTCGGCATATAATTGTTTGCTTGATGTATATTTTTGCTCAATTACATATTCTGAACAAGAAACAAAATCGGTAAAAGTGTTTTTCTTTTTAAGTAGTTTCCCGTTTTCGTACCATTCTCGACCTAAGTCCTCACCACCACGAACATGAGCAATTGCATAGATAAAGCCTCTATTTAAAAGTGATAATCGTGTAGTAGAAAAATAAGGATCCATAGTCATTCCATACGAGCCGTACGCATAAAGCAACAAAGGATTTTGACCGTTTAAATGCGTACTTTTGTGATAAACAATCGATATTGGGACTTTTATTCCGTCTTGGGCGGTGGCCCAAATTCGTTTTTCGATATAATTATTTTTATTAAACGTTTCGTCAAGTACCAATTGCTCTTTTAAAATAATTTTTTCTTTGGTTCGCATATTAAAATCTATTACAGAACTTGGCGTTGCCATTGATTGGTACCCGTACCGTAAAATTTCGGTGTCAAAATCTAAATTAGAAGTGGTAAAAGCCGTATAGGTTTCAATTTCAAAGGGTAAATAATATTCTTTGGACGATTTCCAAGGCATGATTCTAATTTTATTTAAACCATCAAAACGTTCAGAAACTACTAAATACTCTTTAAAAATATCAATACCTTCCAACAAAACGTTGTCACGATGTGCAATTAAATCTACCCAATTATCGCTACCTGTGGCTGTTTCAGGGCATGTCATCAATTTAAAATTGGTAGCATTATCTTTATTTGTTAAAATGTAAAAAGTAGTGTTATAGTGCGATATCGAATATTCTAAACCGCGTTTTCTTTTTTGAAAAATTTTAAATTTTTTATCTGGTGTGTTGGCCAAAACAAATCGGTATTCGGTTGTGAGTGTGCTGCCCGACGTAATAATTAGATATTTTTTAGATTTTGATTTATAGACAGAAACATCAAAAGTTTCATCTTTTTCATGAAATACTAATTTATCATTAGTCGTTTGAGTGCCTAATTTATGCGAGTATATTTTATCAGGTCGCAACGTAACTTCATCTTTACGAGAATAGAATATGGTTTTATTATCACTGGCCCAAGTTGAACCTCCGGTTGTGTTTTCAATTTTTAAAGGTAAAATTTCATTGGTTTCAAGGTTTTTTATTTGGATGTTGTACTGCCGTCTCGAAACCACATCAGTACCAAAACAAGCCCATTTATTGTCATCACTAATACTTATTCCGCTTAAATTAAAAAAAGCAAACCCAACAGCCATCTCATTGCAATTAAATAAGATTTCTTCTTTTGCATCGAGGCTGCCTTTTTTTCGGGTATGAATAGGATAATCTTTTCCTTTTTCAAATCGGGTACAGTAAAAATAACCATTATAGTAATAGGGCACTGACGCGTCATCTTCTTTGATTCGAGCTTTCATTTCTTCGAATAAACTTTTCTGGAATACTTTAGTTTCAGTAGTAGAATGCTCGTAAAAAGCTTTTTCTTGGTTTAAGTAATCAATAACCTCTGGATTTTCTCGATTATTTAACCAATAGTAATTATCAACTCGTTCCTCGTTATGCGTTTTTAAAATGTGTGGAATTATATTGGCGATTGGTGGTTGCATTGTAGTGCTCATTACATTTAATTTTCAACAAAAGTAAGGCTACATTTAATTTAATTTGCGATAGATATCATATAGTTATACAGTAATGATTAACAAATAAGTTTCGAAACATCGATTAAAACCTACATTACATTTTTATCGTTGCATATAAAAAAAAGTAAAAATTTGTATACCCTATGCTTTAAAAAACAGCAAATTTAAAGCCGATACTCAAAATACGGTTTGCTTAAATACGCTTAAAAAGCATTATAAATATGCTCTTTTTATTTCTAGAAAGCTTTTATCTGAATAGATTAATGCGGTAATTATTTCGCTTTGCATTAAATAAAAATCGTTATATATAAGATGTTTAGACCACGACGTTTCATTAAAAATTAATTTTATATTTTGTATCGTCTTTGCCGTTTGACTTGCATTTCTTAAAATTGCTTTTTGATCATATAAATTTGAATTTTTATGGAAAAATGTAACCTCTTTCAAACGCACATCCGCCATTATAAAAAACAATTTTGAGGTTTCATCATTCAAAAAGAAATCAGTCCATTTTGCAAAACCAACTGATTCATTTTGATTTACCGATGGCTGTGTAGATTGCAATCTCCACCTGCAATTTGCCGCTCGTCCCCAGTGATTTGAAATTCTATATACACCAAGTTCGGCAAAAATATACTTACTTCCTGATTTACTGATATAGTCAATTTGTCGTCTTTTATTACTAGGCAATGTAACCTGTTCAAACACACAAAAAGTGTGTTTATAAAAATTGTACTTATTATATTGACTGCTCATATATTAATAGCTTTTTAATTTTACAGTTGTATTGATGATTATTAAAACTATACATGGTTAAAGCACAATTATTAATAAACAAGCACTTTTTTAAAAATAAAGTTCTTATTGCCATAAAACACAACTCGCTTGTTGGCATAACACTTATTTTATCTTTGGCACTTTACCGCAGTTGCAAAAAATATATTATTTAAAGATATTTACAATACTAGCAATTGCACTGTACGATGTTTTTATTAGAATTATACACTATAAATTCTCAATAAAATTGGTAATTAAATGAACTCCAAACCCTGTGGCATGTTTTGTTTTTGCAAATTCATCATCGTTAAATGCTACTCCAGCAACATCAAGATGGACCCATGCCGGATGGTTTTCTGTAAAAAATTCTAAAAATTTAGCCGCAGTTATTGCCCCTGCAAGTGGTTTACCCGAATAATTTTTTACATCGGCAATATCACTTTTGATGTCACCTTTGTAACAATCCCATAATGGCAATTGCCATAAACGTTCGCCAACCGAGTCACCTGCTAGTTGCATTTTGCCAGCAATAAAGTCATTGTTGGTGAAAAGTGCAGCACATTCATGACCAAAAGTAGCCATACTACTACCTGTTAAAGTGGCTATATCAACTATAATTTCGGGATTATAATTTTTAATTAAATACGATAATCCATCAGCTAAAATTAATCGTCCTTCAGCATCAGTATCTATAATTTCGATAGATTTGCCTGCATAGCTTTTAATTACATCACTTGGTAAAAAAGATGCACTATCTACGGCATTTTCACAGCAAGGCACAATTGCAGTGATTTTAACAGGCAATTGCAAATCGGCAATTAGCTGCATAGCCCCAAAAACAGCACCACCGCCTGCCATATCGCATTTCATTTGTACCATTGCAGCGGTTTTTATATTGAGTCCGCCTGTATCAAATGTAATTCCTTTTCCTACTAAACCTATATGTTTTATTGGTATTTCACCTTGGTAATTAATTGGCTCGTAGTGCATTATCACAAATTGTGGTTCTTTTTCGCTACCCTTACCTACAGATAAAAAAGCGTCTAAACCTGCTATTTTGCATGCTTCTTCCCCTAAAATTGTAGTTGTAAACCCATATTTTTTACCCGATTCTGCTGCCCAATTCGACAAATATTTAGGTGTGACCACATTTGGTGGCAAATCGACAAGGTTGTAGACTTCTAATTGTGCTTTTGCAATTTTAAGTCCTTTTTGAGCAGCATTTAAAAATTCATTTTTTGCAATTAAAATCAATTCGAAATTCGGATTTAAAAAAGGATGAAGGTCACTTTTTTTAAAATGTCCTAAATTATAAGTTCCAAGATATAAACCAGATACTGCGGCTTCGACATTCATTTTTGAAAAAGCATCGGGCACAACTATTGTACTATTTAAACAAAATAAATGCTTTTCTTTACTTGCAACTCGTCTAAAGATAGTTTTTACTGCTTTATAGTCTACTTCTTTTCCAAGTCCTATAAAAATAAAAAACACACTATTTTTTTCGTATATATAGTGGCTGTCTTTTTTTCCAGAAAAAATAGCTTTTGATAATTCAATACCATTAAAATTTACTTTACTTTGGGTTTCAAAAACAGGCAGCAAAACCGTGCCTTCAAAAGTATCTGTATGCGAAATACTAGTTATTTTCATTTTTTGTTAAATTTACTAATTTAAAAATACTGTTTTTTATTAAAAATAAAAATTGATTAAAAATTTAATTCTTAAAAAATATTTGTTACTTCCTGCTTTTCAGTATTGCCACAACATCGTTAAGTACAAAGCCTTTGGCCTGCAATAATATAAGATAATGAAACAGCAAATCGGCGCTTTCATCTAAAAATAAATCATTATTATTGTCTTTCGCTTCGATAACTACTTCTATAGCTTCTTCGCCTACTTTTTGGGCAATTTTATTTATACCTTTTTGAAATAAAGAGGCGACATAACTGTTTTTGTTAGTCAGGTCATGACGTCTATTTTCTATAACCGATTCTAAATCAGATATAAAACCATATTTTATTTCATTTACTTCACTCCAGCACGTATCAGTACCTTTGTGGCAAGTAGCTCCAAGTGGATTTACAAATACTAAAAAAGTGTCGTTGTCGCAGTCTAATTTAATATCAATCAACTCTAAAAAATTGCCGCTTTCTTCGCCTTTTGTCCACAGGCGGTTTTTTGATCTACTAAAAAAGGTTACTTTTTTTGTTGCAATCGTTTGGTCATAAGCTTCTTGATTCATGTAGCCCAACATTAAAACTGTTTTGGTTTGATGGTCTTGAATAATTGCTGGTAGTAACTTATCGGTATTTTTTAAAAAATTTGGTTCCATAGTAGTACAATTTAAATTCGTATTGAAATATTTTGTGATTTAAGAAATCTTTTTAAATCTGTAATGTTAATTTCATTATAATGAAAAACACTTGCTCCTAAAGCGGCATCAGCATTACCAATTGTAAATGCTTCTTCAAAATGAGTTGTACTGCCAGCTCCGCCAGATGCAATTATAGGTATATTAACTAGGCTTGATAATTTTGCCAACGCATCATTAGCAAAACCATTTTTGGTGCCATCGTTATCCATTGATGTAAATAAAATTTCACCAGCACCACGGGTTTCGACCTCTTCTGCCCATTCAAATAAGTCAATTTCGGTGGGTTGCTTCCCTCCTACTAAATGTACTTTCCAAACACCGTTTATTTGTTTGGCATCAATCGCTACAACGATGCATTGGCTACCAAATTTTGCAGCTAAATCATTAATTAACTGCGGGTTTTTTACTGCCGATGAGTTTATTGACACTTTATCAGCGCCGTTTTTTAATAAAATTTCTACATCGCCAACAGATGAAATTCCGCCACCTACTGTAAATGGAATATTAATTGCTGCGCCTACTTTTTGCACCAAGTCAATAAGTGTTTTTCGAGCTTCTTCGGTGGCCGAAATATCTAAAAAAACAAGTTCATCAGCACCTTCATCGGAATATTTTTTAGCCAATTCAACTGGATCACCAGCGTCTTTTAAATCTATAAAATTAATACCTTTTACCGTTCGACCATTTTTGATATCAAGGCAGGGAATTATTCGTTTTGTGAGCATAAAAAAATAGTTTATATAGTAGATTTTAAAT
Source organism: Flavobacterium sp. (assembly GCA_043772535.1). Lineage (GTDB taxonomy): Bacteria > Bacteroidota > Bacteroidia > Flavobacteriales > Flavobacteriaceae > Flavobacterium. The sequence continues at coordinate 16,081 of JAYVGC010000008.1, forward strand.
TTGTAAAGCTTTTTTTAATTATTGATTTGACCGTCGTTTGAAATAAAGCATTCTAATTGTTTTAGTGAAATTCTGTTTTCATAAATTGCTTTTCCGATAATAGTTCCTTCGCAGCCTAAACTTGCTAATTTTGGTAATTCATTAAAGGTAGAAATACCACCAGAAGCGATAAGTTTTAAATTTGGAATTTGGTTTAAAATTTTTTTATATAAAGCAAAACTTGGCCCTTCCAGCATGCCGTCTTTGGCAATATCGGTACAAATTACGTACTGTATACCTTTTGATTGGTACTTTTGTATAAATGGAATTAAATTTTCGTTGCTTTGTTCTAACCAGCCCGCAATGGCTACTTTTTCATTGTGGGCATCGGCACCAAGTATTATTTTTTGTGATCCATGTTTTACAATCCATTCTTGAAATAGAATTGAATCTTTAACTGCAATGCTGCCACCTGTAATTTGGTTTGCCCCACTATCAAAAGCTATTTTTAGGTCAGAATTTGATTTTAAACCGCCACCAAAATCTATTTTTAAAGCAGTTTTAGTTGCAATTTGTTCTAAAATTTTATAATTTACAATTGTGCTTGATTTTGCTCCATCTAAATCCACCAAATGCAAATATTGAATGCCGTGTGCTTCAAATGATTTGGCTACTTCAAGCGGATTTTCGTTGTATATTTTTTTAGTAGTGTAATCGCCTTTTGATAAGCGAACACATTTTCCGTCGATGATGTCTATTGCAGGAATTATTCTCATTTGGTTGTGTTTGTGTATTTAAGAACTCACAAGTTTTATAACAGTAGTTGTTGATATAACTACGTTGCATTAGGGGTTGTAGTGAAAATCCTTTTATTTTTTCTTTTAAAAAACAAAAGATTGCAACGGAAAACCCGACCCTTGTGGTAATGCCCAACTACTTATAATTTTAAAAAATTGTGTAAAATTTGTTCTCCAATAGTGCCACTTTTTTCTGGATGAAATTGTGTTCCATAAAAATTATTGTTTTTTAAGGCCGATGAATATTCGATTTGATACTTGGTTGTTGCAATAGTTTGGCTACACAGCGGTGCGTAATAACTGTGAATTAAGTACATGTACTCGTTTTCAGAAATATCATTAAACAATTCGTTTTTAAGATTATATATTGTATTCCAGCCCATTTGTGGCACTTTTAGTGCGGCAGAAAACCGAATTACATTAACATCAAATACCCCAAGACCTTTTGTATTGCCTTCATCAGACGATTTACACAAAAGTTGCATGCCTAAGCAAATACCTAAAACGGGTTTTTTTAAAGTCGGAATTAGTAGATCTAAGCCCGATTTTTTTAGTTGATTCATAGCATTACTCGCTTCACCAACACCAGGAAAAATAATTTTATCAGCGTTTAAAATTTGATCACTATTGTTGCTCAAAACACCTTCAAAACCAAGCCTTTGGAGCGCAAATTGAATGCTTTTGATATTGCCTGCACCGTAATCGATGATACTTATTTTTTGATTTTTAATTGCAGTATTCATTATAAAAGTCCTTTGGTTGATGGTAAAATCATTTTTTCGGCATCTTGTTTTATTGCTGTTTTAATAGCTTTGGCAAATGCTTTGAAAATGGCTTCTATTTTGTGGTGTTCGTTGGTTCCTTCTGCTTTAATATTGATGTTTGCTTTTGCCCCATCAGAAAACGACTTAAAAAAGTGAAAAAACATTTCGGTAGGCATTTCACCAATTTTTTCTCTTTTAAATTCGGCGTCCCAAACGAGCCAATTTCTACCACCAAAATCAAGCGCTACTTGGGCTAAAGAGTCGTCCATAGGTAAACAAAAACCGTAGCGTTCAATTCCTAATTTGTTACCTAGCGCCTTAGCAAAAACTTCGCCTAACGCTATTGCGGTATCTTCAATGGTATGATGCTCATCGACTTGCAAATCGCCTATTACTTTTATATCTAAATCCACTTGCCCGTGCCGTGCAATTTGATCCAACATGTGATCAAAAAATGCCAACCCCGTTTTGATGTTACTTTTTCCCGTTCCATCAAGATTTATGGTGATGGCAATATCGGTTTCATTGGTCTTTCGGGCTATCGTTGTGGTTCTGTTTTCGAGTTTTAAAAAGGTATAAATTCGTTCCCAGTTATTTGTTTCTAATGCAATTATGGGTTGTAAATCGTGTTGTTTTGATTCAATTTCGGTTGTTCCAAAATTCGTATTATCGTTAATAAAAATGGCTTTGCAACCCAAATTTTTTGCTAGTTCAACGTCGGTTAATCGATCACCGATTACGTACGAATTTTTTAGATCATAAGTATCAGAAAAATATTCGGTTAAAAGTCCCGTTTTGGGTTTTCTTGTAGGTGCATTTTCACTATGAAATGTTTTATCAATAAAGACCTTATCAAAAAAAACACCTTCATTTTGATAAGTTTGCATTATAAAATTATGTGCAGGCCAAAAGGTATTTTCAGGAAAAATATCGGTACCCAAACCATCTTGATTGGTAATCATTATTAATTGATAATCAAGTTCAAGAGCAATTTTGGATAAAAAGCGCAAGCATTTTGGATAAAAAATTATTTTTTCGAGGGCATTTACTACCTCATCAAACGGCTCTTTAACCATTGTACCGTCTCTATCAATAAATAAAAGTTTTTGAGCCATTACTGAATTTTCTTTAATGTTTTAATTAGCACTTCGTTTTCTTCTTTTGTTCCAATGGTAATTCGCAAGCAATTTTCGCATAACATTTGGTTACTCCTATTTCGCACTACAATGCCGTTTTTAATAAGTTGGTCGTAGCGTTTTGAAGCATCATCAACGCGAATTAACACAAAATTTGCGTCAGAAGGATATATTTTTTTTACAAAACTTATGTTTTCCAAAATATAAATTAGCTTTTCACGCTCGGCTTTAATTTTTCTTACCTGCACCTCAAGTGTGTTTTGCAACACTTTTTTTTCTGCAATTTCTTGCGACGAGCAATTGATGTTATACGGCGGCTTGATTTTATTTAAAACTTCAATTATTTCGGCTGATGCCATTATCATTCCAATTCGTAAACCTGCCATAGCATACGCTTTTGACAAGGTTTGAATAATTATTAAATTCGGAAAATCAGCTAGTTCAGACACCCAACTGTTGTTTTTAGAAAAGTCAATATATGCTTCGTCCAAAACAATGATTCCATTAAATTTTTGTAAAAGTGTCACTATACTTTCATCAGAAAACGAATTTCCAGTTGGGTTATTAGGCGAACATAAAAAGATAATTTTTGTATTTTGATTAATCGCTTTCAAAACAGCATCTACATCGGGTTCAAAATTATCAAGTAAAACCACTTCTTTGTTTTCGATTGCATTGCAATTAGCTAAAACGTCAAACATGCCGTAGGTTGGTGGCATTGTAATTACGTTGTCAATATTGGGTTCGCAAAAAGCTCTAAAAATCAAATCAATTACTTCGTCGCTTCCGTTACCTAATAAAAGTTGGTTTTCTTGTACCTTTTTTTGCTTTGCAATTACAGTTTTGAGTTTTTTTTGCTGTGGATCTGGATAGCGATTGTAACCGTTTGCAAAAGGATTTTCGTTTGCATCCAAATAAATCATGGTGTGCGTAAAGTCTTTAAATTCGTCTCGTGCAGATGCATAGGGACTCATTTTTTTTATGTTTTCGCGGATTATATTTTGTAAATTAAAATTTTTCATTTTTTTGGTACAGGTTTTAAATTTAACACGTAATGTTATAGTATTAAACGTTCAGTTTCTAAACTTTTTAATCGCAAAGTTACCGCATTTTTATGTGCAAATAATCCTTCGGCATCGGCCATAATTTCGATTGCTTTTCCAATGTTTAAAATCCCTTTATCTGAAATTTTTTGAAAAGACATCGTTTTTAAAAAACTATCTAAATTGACACCCGAATAACTTTTTGAATATCCATTAGTTGGCAAAGTATGATTGGTTCCTGATGCATAATCGCCAGCACTTTCGGGTGTGAAATTACCGATAAATGTAGAACCAGCGTTTTGAATAAAATTAATAAAATAATCTTCGTTTTTAGAACATACAATAAAATGTTCTGGAGCATATTCGTCAATTAATTGCAAAGCAATAGCATCGTTTTCAACAAAAATTAATTTTGAATTTTGAATAGATTGCAGCGCAATATCTTTTTTTGGTAAATTTTGAATTTGTATCGTAACTGCATGCTCAACCGCATCGATAAGCGTTATTGACGTGCTTACTAAAATTGTTTGACTGTCAATACCATGTTCTGCTTGGCTTAATAAATCGGCTGCAACAAAACTAGCATTAGCCGAATCATCCGCAAAAATTAAAAGCTCACTAGGTCCTGCAGGCATATCTATAGCAACACCATATTGCGTTGCAAGCTGCTTAGCAACGGTTACAAACTGATTTCCCGGTCCAAAAATTTTATATACTTTAGGTATTGATTTTGTTCCAAAGGTCATGCCTGCAATAGCTTGAATGCCGCCCACTTTAAAAATTTTGGTGACACCACATAAATTAGCGGTAAACAAAATTGCTGGATTTATTTTGCCCTGTTTGTTAGGTGGCGAGCACAAAATTACTTCGCGACAGCGTGCTATATTGGCCGGAACGGCAAGCATTAGTACTGTTGAAAAAAGGGGTGCATTACCACCTGGAATGTACAAGCCCACCTTTTGAATAGGTCGCTTTTCTTGCCAGCACAAAACACCATCAGTGGTTTCCACTTCAATTTTAGCAGTTTGTTGTGCTTTATGAAATTTTTCTATGTTTGATTTTGCAAGTACAATAGCTTCTTTTAATTCATCTGAAACCAATGCAATAGCTTCTTGAATTTCAGCAGCAGAAACTTCATAATTTTGTAATACTATACCGTCAAACAAAGAAGTATATTTACAAACTGCGTCATCACCCTTGTTTTGAATTTCATTAAAGACTGATTTTGCGGTAACTTCAATTTCTTGAAAAGTTGCCGTAGGTCGTTTTAAAATTTGCTCCCAAGTTCCTTCCGCCGGATTTATTATTTTAATCATACAACAATTATTTTAACTAATTTTTAATGAATTTACCTCGTTTTATTCCTTTTCCGATGGCAAAAAAAACGCTTGCTTAAAGTACCATTTTTTCAATCGGACATACCAAAATTCCTTCGGCACCTGCTTCTTTCAATTGGTCAATTACCTCCCAAAAAGTATCCTCTTCAATTACCGAATGCAGGCTACTCCAATTTTTTATTGCCAAAGGAATAATAGTTGGACTTTTTAAAACAGGTAATATTTTACTTATTTTTTCAATGCTTTCATTTGGAACGTTCATTAAAATATATTTCGATTTTCGGGCTTTTAAAACCGATTGCAATCTGAAAAGTAATTTATTTAAAATCACTTTGCTATTGTCACAAATTTCTGGAGATACAACCAATACTGCTTCACTTTTTAAAATAACCTCAACCTCTTTTAAATTATTTTTAAATAATGTGCTACCGCTTGAAACTATATCAACAATTGCATCGGCCAAACCAATATTTGGCGCAATTTCAACCGAACCTGATATTTGGTGAATGTCTACCGAAATTTGCTTAGCATTAAAAAAATCTAAAACCGTTTTTGGATATGATGTTGCAATTCGTAAATTTTGAAGATCCTTAATCGAATTGTATTCGAACGTTTTAGGAACTGCCACAGAAACCTTACATTTTGAAAATCCTAACTTTTCAATTACTTGTAAATTACTTCCTTTTTCGACCAATAAATTATCGCCAACGATAGCACAATCTACTACGCCATCGGTTAAATACTGCGGAATATCTGAATTACGTAAAAAGAATATTTCAATTGGAAAATTAGTTGCCTCCGCCTTTAGCTGGTCGTTTCCGTTATTGATTGTAATGCCACAATCTTTTAAAATTTGAATACTTTCTTCGTTTAACCTACCCGATTTTTGGACAGCAATTTTTAACTTGTTCATTATTTTTATTTTTATTTTTATTTTATAATTTATAATAAAAAACCCGTTTGATAGCTCAAACGGGTTTTAAAATATGCTAGAATAAACACATATCAATAACACATCGCTTGAAAGCAACTATGAAAATGATGATGTGAATGTGATAAATACATTGTTTTCTATTTTGATGCAAAGATAAACTCATTTTAAAATAATAACCAAATTTTTTTCGATTTATTTTAAAATGTGTTTTACTATATTTGCATAAAAAATATAAAATGCAACTGTTTTCAAAAAAATCTCCGTTTATAAATTTAGGTGTTTTTTATCTAATAATAAGCTTATTGACCAGATTAATCTTGTTTTTTCATCCAATAACGACGAGCGATTTTAGTACTATTGACTATTTAAAAATTTTATCTTTAGGATTACTCTCAGATGTTCTTATTTTTATAATTGCAAGCACTTTACTTTGGTTATATCTACTATTTTTATCTAATACCAAATTTCAAAAACCATGGGGATACCTGATTTTTGGCGCTATGGTAACACTTTTAATTTATATTTCCTTTTTTAATACTATCCTTAATGAATACGGTGGTGCTTTACCAGAAATTGGAATCAGTTTTGTTGCCCTAAAAACAATCTTATTCGGATTATTACTTTTTTTACCTACTTATAGAAAACAAATTCGGTTGGTTCTTTTTTCAATTACCGTTTTTATTTTTACCCTTGTTATTGTTCAAAATGCAGTAAGCGAATTCTTTTTTTGGAATGAGTTTGGGGTGCGCTATAATTTTATTGCTGTAGATTATTTAGTTTACACCAATACAGTTATTGGTAATATTATGGAGTCATACCCAGTATTGCCTTTATTTGTTGCTGTTGGCCTTGTCACTATACTTGCTAGTTATTTAATTATTAATAAATCAAAAGAGTACCTTACATCGTTACCAAGTTTTAGTTCTAAAATAAAAAATACAGCGGTATATGTATTGCTTTTTGTATTTTCTGTTTTTGCAATTCCACAAATTTCAAAACTTCAAAATTCAGACAATATTTTTTCAAACGAATTGCAAGCCAACGGATTACATCGCTTTTATTTGGCTTTTCAAAATAGCGAACTAGATTATAATACATTTTATAAAACGCTTTCTCAAAAACAAGCTTTTGATTTACTTCATAACCAACTTGGTACTACAACCGCAAATACATCCGTACACGAAATTAAATCAGGCGTTACTGAAAATTTTAAAAACGTAGTTTTAATCACAATCGAAAGTTACAGTGCCGAATTTTTAAAAACCTATGGCAACAAGCAAAACATTACACCATTTTTAGATTCATTAGCTACCAAAAGTTTGCTTTTTTCAAATTTATATGCCGTAGGTAATAGAACCGTTCGCGGGCTAGAAGCCGTAACATTGTGCATTCCCCCAACGGCAGGTGAAAGCGTGGTAAAACGTATCGATAATAAAAATAAATTTTCAACAGGCGGCATTTTCAAATCTAAAGGCTACCAAGTAAAGTATCTATACGGTGGCGATGCCTTTTTTGATAATATGGAAGACTTTTTTATTGGAAATGGATACGATATTGTAGATAAAAAAAGTTTTAAAACAAGCGAAATTACCTTTGCAAATGTGTGGGGCGTATGCGATGAAGATATGGCTAACAAAGCAATAAAAACAATGAACGAAGAGGCAAAAAAAGGAAAACCCTTTTTTAATCATTGGATGACCGTGAGCAACCACCGACCATTTACATTTCCTGAAGGAAAAATTGACATTTCAGGTGCAGCAAAATCTCGAGAAGGTGGCGTAAAATACACCGACTATGCACTGCATAAATTTTTCGAAATGGCTCAAAAACAAACTTGGTATACCAATACCGTTTTTGTAATCGTAGCCGATCATTGTGCATCAAGTGCAGGCAAAACAGAACTTCCTGCCTACAATTACCGCATTCCAGCACTTATTTTTGCACCCAACTTTATCGCTCCACAACGATATAACAAATTAATGTCGCAGATAGATGTAATGCCTACCGTTTTTGGGCTGTTACATTTTAATTACAAAAGCAAATTCTATGGTCAAGATGTATTAAAAACTACTTATAAACCACGAGCATTTATTGCTACATATCAAGATTTAGGATTTATAAAGAACAATATAATTACAATTATTTCTCCTGTAAAAAAGGCAAAGCAATTTCAATTAACATTAAATCACAAACAAGGATTGGATGACGATTTTAATATCTTTTACGACCAAAAACCGCTTTCAAAACCTCGGTTAGATTTAATAAACGAAACAATATCCCATTACCAAACAGCAAGTTACCTGTTAAAAAATAAAAAATACGAAAAAAAATAAGTTTGTTTTTTATAATTTATTTTGGGCATTCCCCACTGCGGTTTTTTTTGTATCGTTCCTCACAAAAAAAACCGCAATGCGTCGGGCTGTGCGCTATATATTTTTTTGCCATTTATAAAACCGTCGAAGGCAAAAAAAGGATGCCGCTTCCATCCCTAATGCGCTGCTAACTGTATTTCAAATTTAATCGTTTTAAACTAATCCATTATATTTTCTAATAAACCACTCGGCGCTTAAACAAGCTGCTATAAAAACCAATAACCAAATCCAATCAATTAAGGGCGTTTTCGACACAATATTTTTTTGAATAGGCTTATAATTTTCGTCTTCAATCAAATTTTTTATTAATATATCTAACTCATTTGGCATAAAACTCCTACCGTTTGTATGTTCACTTAACTGCTTTAACTTATCCACATCGGCGTTTACAAATTGTTTTTCAATGTCAAAATCTAAAATTTCAAAACTACTTGAATATGCGGTATTTGAATTTAACTCTTTGATTGAAAACGAATACTTTCCTGCTTCTAAACCATCCAAATTGACCTTAAAACTCGTGTTGGTTTTTAACAAATCAAATTTTTTGGTTTTTTTGGTTTTACTATTTGTTACTGCAATAGTTAAACGTGCTTTTTGATCTAACTCATAATTTTTATTAAAGTATTGTGCTTCAATTTCTATAGCATCACCAGCATTATAAAATCGTTCGTGATTTACAATCAACGCTTTTTTATCGCTATTTGAGGCTAAAAATTGAATTATTTTATCGATAAAAATATCGTATTTATCAAACAATTTTTCGTTTAAAAACGACTGCGAACGCCATTTCCAACTGTTTTCACCGAATAAAAAAGCGGTGCGGGCACCTAGTAAATCAGTAAACATTAGCAAAGGCTGTTCGGTTGCAACTGTTCTAATTTTCGAGCTAAGTAAAACAGTACTATTTTGATTTGCTGTTATTGTACCATAAAGATTTTCGAGCGGAGGAAAGTTGTCAAAACCAATATTTTCGGTAGCAAACAAGTTGAAATCGGTTTCAAAATTTGCTAAATAATTTTCTTTTTGCGAGGTCATTTGAAAAGAAATCTGCTTTTGATATTGATTTAAAAAATCAAAATCGGTTGCGTTTCCAGTAATTATGAAGGTATTAATTTTTAAAATTTTGTCAATCTCAAAAAGGGCTTTAAAAGCAACATTGGGCTGGTATAAAATTAAAACATTAAATTTTTTTAAATCTTGTGCGTCTTGCGGTTTCAGAATAGTTACTTTTCGCTGAGAATTAGTTTCAATACTTCGTTTAAGAGCGCCTAAATCTGGATGGCTTATTGCTGCAATTAGGGCTATTTCGGTTTTTTGATCAAGCACCTCAACTGCAAATTTTTTCGCATTATTATAGGTATTTTTTTCTAAAACAATGGGTTTTAAAAATGCGTTAAAAGTTTGTAAGCCCTTTGCATTACCTGGCAAAGTTACATTTATTACTTGTGATTGATTAGTGCTTGAAAAAGAAACGTTTTGTTTACTAATGATGTTGGAACCTTGTGTTATCGAAAAACTTGTGGTAACAGGTTTGGTACCTGAATAGTGCAAAAAAACTTCGACTGGAAATTTATTTTTGTAAAAGGCGTATTTATTTACGTTTATTTGATTTATTTTAAGGTCTAAATATTTTGTGGTATCGCCAATAATTATAGGAAATACCTTATTGTTTGGGTCAAAACTAAAAATATAATCGGTGCCAGACGTTTGGTTGCCATCTGAGATTAATAGTGTTGGAAACTGTAGGTTTTTAAAAGTTCCTTTTATATTTTTAGCTACCGCATCGATTGCAGTTTGGTTGCCTGCAAAGGTTAGGTCATTGCTGCTCTTAATAGGTTGAATATCGGAGTCGAATGCAAAGGGTTGTAAGTCAAACTTGTTTTTTAAATCAGCATTTGATATTAATGTATTGTATATTTTTTTTGCTGTTTGAGTGGCCTTTAGGTCAGCTATAGAGCTTGAATTGTCAATTACAATAGGCAAAGGTACTTTTATAATTTGGAGCGAATTATGTGTTATAATTGGATTTATAAGTAGCAGTAACACACAAAATATAGTTAAAAATCGTAAAATTGCTAACGTGATGAGTAACGTTGACTTAGATGTAGATTTAGATTTGTAAAAATAATGAAAAAACGACAATCCTGCAGCGGCCAAAATAGCTATTAGGAGTAGTAAAATTGTGTTGAATGTCATGTTTTATAGCTGTTACAAAGTTTGATAAACTTCCGGATTTGTTTAGCCCAGATTGAAATGGAAAGACTTTTTTTGTAAAAACTATTTTTTGTTGCCAAAAAACAGCGACCAACGGAAGCTCGTTTTTTGGCTTACAAAAAAAGTTTTTACAAAAAAAGCTTGTAATGTAAAGCTGGATTGGCTTCTAAAAAAAATTATGTAAGCATTCCGCCGTCCACATTTAGTACTTGACCAGTTATGTATGCGCTCATGTCTGATGCTAAAAATAAGCAAGCATTTGCGACATCTTCGGGCGTTCCACCGCGTTTTAACGGTATTGCGTCGCGCCAACTTTGAACAACATCTTCGTTTAGTTTGGCTGTCATTTCGGTTTCGATAAAACCAGGTGCAATGGCGTTACAACGTATGTTTCGCGAGCCCAACTCGAGCGCTACTGATTTTGTAAAGCCAATCATTCCGGCTTTTGATGCGGCATAATTAGTTTGGCCAGCATTGCCTTTTACGCCCACAACGCTGCTCATATTAATTATTGAGCCTTTACGGTTTTTTAGCATGGTTTTTTGCACTGCTTTGGTCATGTTAAAAACCGATTTTAGGTTTATTTCAATTACTTTATCAAAATCGGCTTCGGACATGCGCATTAGCAAATTGTCTTTAGTAATGCCTGCATTGTTTATTAAAATATCGATGTTTCCAAATTCGGCTAACACGTTTTCTATTAGTTTTTGTGCTTCATCAAAACTTGCAGCATTTGATTGGTAGCCTTTTGATTTGATTCCTAGGGCATTTAATTCATTTTGTAAGGTTGCCGCAGATTCGGCAGATGAGCTGTAGGTAAAGGCAATATTTGCACCATGCTGTGCGAAAACTTTTGCTATTCCGCTGCCAATTCCTCGGCTTGCACCTGTTATTATGGCTGTTTTTCCTTCAAGTAATTTCATTATTATGGCTTTTTTGATTATTGTGAATGCAAATATAAAGGAATAATGTTTACAAAAAAATTCCTTTGTGTTTTGAATTATTGTGGGTTTTGGTTTTAAGAAAAAAGTAGCTGTTTATTAACAATAGTTTATTTAGAAATAAATTTAAAATAAAAATAAAAAAGTGAATTATTTTTGTATTTTAGTTGTGTATAAATATTAGATTACTAATTTTTAAAATACTTCAAAAATGCTATTAAAACATAAAAGTTTAGTGAACGAGTTAATTTCAGAACGAAATAAATTTGATGTGAAAGTTGATATTTTAGCTGAGGTACGTGCTGTTTTAGCACAAAACGAGCTGGATAGAGATGATATTTGTTTAAAACTACAATCAAAAAGTTCAACAAATGCTAATAATTTTAACTTTAACTTATTAGAAACCAATAACATTTTTCATATTGAACAAATAAAGACGATCTGTATTGATTATCGTTTGCGGTTTTTAGATTCAAATTTGTTTAAAAATGAAATCCCAGCTGAGGCAATTTCTAAAATTAGAGGTTTAGAAAAGAGCCATGGTATACAATTAGAAGGTTTTAAAATTGTGGCACCAAGTAAGACTTTTGAACTTGAAAATTATGATGATCCTTTATTATTTGCTCCGATTGGAAATAATTATTACTATTTAATTCATCAATGGGGAAAAGATCTGGATCCATTACGTAAGCTAAAGGTACTTCCTTTCAAAAATTTAATGAACTTTGTTATGTTTTGCGTGATAATTAGTCTGGGCTTAACTGTATTGATGCCTACCGAAAAGTTGGCGCAAACGGTACCTTTGGCACCGGTACTAATTTTTCTGTTTTTATTAAAAGGCGTTATTGCTTCGTTATCATATTATTTCTTTTTGTCGGGTAAGAACTTTAATTCTGAAATTTGGAATAGAAAGTTTAAAGAAAATTAAAGTCTTACAAAAGATAAAAAAGCCTCTGAAAATTATCGGAGGCTTTTTTGTTAAATAGTAAAACGGTCACTTACGATTTTGGTGTTAACACAGCATCAATTACGTGAATAACACCATTTGATTGGTTTACATCAGCAATAGTTACAGTGGCTTGCGTTCCATTTTGATCTGTTAATATAACAGCATCATTTAGTAATGTTGCCGTAAGTTCGGCTCCCGAAACTGTTTTAAAATTTGCAGATCCGTTTCCTGCTTTAATTGCAGCTACAATTTGACCTGATGTAAATTTACCGGATAAAACATGGTAGGTTAAAATAGTTTGCAACATTTTTAAGTTTTCAGGTTTTAAAAGTGTTTCAACAGTGCCGTTAGGTAGTTTATTAAAGGCATTATTTGTGGGAGCGAATACAGTAAATGGACCTGCACTTTGTAGTGTTTCGACTAAACCAGCGGCTTTTACAGCAGCTACCAATGTACTGTGGTCTTTTGAATTTACAGCATTATCGATGATGTTTTTTGAAGGATACATGACCGCACCACCCACAATTACGGTTTTTTCTTTTTGAGCAAATGATGATAAAGTAATCAAAAATGCAGTAGCAATTAACGCAAAAGAAACAAAATTTCTAGTTTTCATATTATTAATGTTTAAAGTTATTTACCTATAAACGCAAAATAGTACGCAATGGTTTGTTAAAAAATACCAATTAACAAGATATTAGTACTTTTAAAATAAATTTAAGAACTACAACTGTGCGAACCAATATGTTTTTTTATATAAAAATTGACTTATTTATTTATTGCATACTGCTTTTAAACGGTTTACTATTTAAAAAACATTAGTGTAACTCAAGTATTTTTTTTGAATTAATTTTAAGAATAAAAAGAGGATTAGACTGTTCGTTATTGTCAATTTTGGGTGCACTTTCGGTTATTTTAAGAGTTATTTTCTCAGAAGTTTCTGCTTCTAAAGAAACGGCAATAGCATATCCTTTGCTGCTTTTGGTTCCTAAATTTATTATTGCAAAGTTACAAGTTGCAATGTCGTTTGGGAATACTATCTTTTTTAAATCTGGATCATTCAGTACCATTGAAAATTCGTTTTTTTCGGTTACCGTTTCATAAAATCTGAATGACCCACCTTGGTCTTGACTACTTTTTAAAATTTTAAAGAGCGGTTCTGTAGCAAGCACTTTTTTGCCAGACGTGCAGCTTAATACGCATATTAAAAACAGAAAATAACTTATTTTTTTCATTGTTTGCAGTTTATTTTTGGTTGGCTTAACCAATATACGTTGCAGTAATTTATCTTGTAGTGCGTAATACATATTTTAAAATACTAACAACTACTTAAATATCGAGTACGTAATAGGAATTAAATTACATAAAATGCTTATTTATTGTTTTACAGCATTTAGCGCTTTTTGATAAATGGCTTCATATAACGGTAAAATATTTTTTATATCAAATTTTTTAGCTGTTTCAAGTGCATTATCTCTAAATTGTTGTAATGTCGAATCATTTTCTAAAATTTTCAGAGCATTTGCGGCCATTTCATCACTATTTCCAATAGAACTTAAATAACCTGAAATTCCATCAAAATTAACTTCGGGTAACCCCCCTGAGTTACTTGAAATTACCGGGACGCTCCATGCCATCGCCTCAAGAGCAGCTAATCCGAAACTTTCTGTTTCTGACGGCAGTAAAAACAAATCGGAATACGATAATATTTTATCGACCTCATTACTATTTCCAAAAAAAATAACTTTGTCAAAAATACCAAGTTCCATGCATAATTTTTCCGCTTGTTCCTTTTCTGGTCCGTCGCCAACCATCATTAATTTAGCAGGAATTATGCTTTGAATTTTGTAAAAAATCTTAATCACATCTGGAATTCGCTTTACTTTTCTAAAATTACTTACATGCGTTATTATTCTTTCATTTGCTTTTGCCATTATAGAACGTTGACACAAATTAAAAACGGCATCCCTATTTTTATTTACTTCTATAAAATTAGGAATTACGTGAATTTCATTTTTTATGTTTAATAATTCATAAGTGGCATCTTTGAGGCTTTTAGAAACAGAGGTAACAAAATCAGACTTATTTATACTAAAGCTTACGGCTGTTTTGTAAAATGGATGGTTTCCAACTAAAGTAATATCGGTACCGTGCAATGTGGTCACCATTGGAATACTAATTCCTTCATCTTTAAGCATTTGTTTTGCCATGTAACCTGCATAAGCATGCGGAATAGCGTAGTGAACGTGTAAGAGTTCGATTTTATACAATTTCACCATGTCAACTAATTTACTCGAAAGTGCTAGTTCATAAGGTTGATAATGAAAAAGTGGGTATTCAGGAACGTTAACTTCGTGATAGTGCACGTTTGGATTTAAAAGAGCTAATCGAACGGGCTGTCTGTACGTTATAAAATGAATTTCGTGTCCGCGATGTGCTAATTCTAGACCCAGTTCGGTAGCTACAACGCCACTTCCACCAAAAGTTGGATAACAAACAATTGCTATTTTCATGTGTACTATTATTGATAAAAATAAAAACCAAATTTACACTTTTACCGATTGAAAACTATGTTTTTTGTTTTTTCTTTTTGGCAGCAGGAAATAATACGTTGTTTAAAATAAGTCGGAATCCGGGAGAATTGGGATGTAAATCTAAAATTGTAGGTTCATCTCCAACTTTGTGTTGATAATCTTCGGGATCATGACCTCCAAAAAAAGTAAAAAATCCTTTTCCTTTCTGACCATGAATATATCTCGCTTCTTCATTTGTTTGATTTTCTCCCAAAATTAATACAGTCGCTTTTATTAAATTTTTACTAAAAGAGGTAGTTTGCCCCATAAAGCCTTTAATTAATTGTGTATGATTTTGACATAACATACTTGGAATTACATCCCATTTTGCAGAAAATTCCATTAAAGTAAAATAATCATTTTCCATTATAATGCGTCGCTTTTCAGTCATATCAATATCAGAAAATTCATAATGATCTGGTTTTCGATCTAAGATAAAATTTTTGAAGGCAAATGTATTTGAATAATCTAGTTTCGATTGGTAATTGGGTTCGCTATCGTCGCCATCAAACATTGGTTCACAAATATCTAAACCGTCGGCGGCCAAGGCGATATCAAAACTATCGGTTGCAGAGCACATAGCAAACATAAATCCGCCGCCAATTACAAAAGCTTGAATTTTTTTGGCCACAGCACCTTTTTCTGTAGAAACTTTGTCAAACCCAAGTTTAATTGCAAGCGCTTCGGCGTCTTTTTTTTGTTCAATGTACCAAGGCGAGTACCGATAAGCGCCATAAAATTTGCCATATTGGCCTGTAAAATCTTCGTGATGCAAATGCAACCAATCGTATAAAATTAATTGATCTGATAAAACTTGTTCGTCGTAAATGGGCGTAAAAGGTATTTCTGCGTATTTCAAAACCATCGTCACCGCATCATCCCAAGGTTGTTTTCCTGGTGGTGTGTAAACGGCAATTTTAGGAGCTTTTTCTAAAGCTACAATTTCCATATTTTGCGAAGGGCTTGCAATCTCATTTAAAATTTGATTTGCCTCTGCCTCAGGAAGTAGTTCAAAACTTACGTTTCTTATTTGACATTCTTTACGAATTTCAGCAACATCAGGCAACAAAAATGAACCTCCTCTGTAGTTGAGTAACCAGCTAGCTTTGTATTTTTTATCTAAACACCAATACGTAATTCCATACGCTTTCAAGTGATTTTTTTGCGTAGTCTCGTCCATCGGAAGCAAGATAAAATTTGCTTTTGATGAAAAAGAAAGTAGTATACAAAGGAAGAATATTATTTTTTTAAATTTCATTTTTTATCGAATTCTACTACAGATACAAAAAACTATATTAAAATTATTATTTTAGGAAACATTTAATTAAAATGGTACCTCACTATCGTCATCATATTTATTTGAACTACTTCCAAAAGCTTCGGTTGCGCTAGGTAAATTTTTGGACGTAAAAGGGTTATCATCGTGGTTCATTTTAGATGGTAAATCGTCATAGCCACCGCCATATTCTTCCAAATTATCAAATTTCCCTAAATTTCCGATAAACTTTAGCCTAACGCTTTCTAAACTTCCGTTTCGGTGTTTTGCGATAATAAATTCGGCTTGTCCTGCCGTAGGAGATGCTTCTTCATCATCCCATTCGTCTAACTTGTAATACTCAGGACGATAAATAAAAGACACAATATCGGCATCTTGTTCAATTGCTCCCGATTCTCTCAAATCGGATAAAAGCGGTCGTTTACTGCCCGTACCGCCCGAACTTCTTGTTTCTACAGCACGAGATAATTGAGAAAGAGCGATTACAGGAATTTCTAATTCTTTGGCCAATGCTTTTAAATTTCTAGAAATAGTAGAAATTTCTTGCTCTCTATTTCCGCTTCCTTTGCCGTTACTGCTTCCTGCGGTCATCAATTGCAAATAATCAACAATAATCAGTTTTATGCCATGTTGGGATGATAATCGGCGCGCTTTGGCTCGTAAATCAAAGATGGATAATGAAGGTGTATCGTCTATAAACAAGGGCGCTTTTTCTAAATTTTTTACTTTTACACTTAATTGTTCCCATTCGTGTTTTTCTAACTTACCCGTTCTTAATTTTTCTGATGATAAGCCTGTTTCTGATGATATTAATCGCGTAATTAATTGGACCGAAGCCATTTCTAATGAAAAAATTGCGACCGGATGTCCAAAATCGATTGCTACGTTTCGAGCCATAGACAGCACGAACGCCGTTTTTCCCATACCGGGTCGGGCTGCTATAATAATCAAATCACTTGGCTGCCAGCCTGAGGTTACCTTATCTAGTTTTGTAAATCCTGTTGCGACGCCACTAAGTCCTTCTTTATTGGCAATTTCTTCAATACGGGCTTTGGCTTGTTGTACTAAACTTTGTGCCGTTTCTGAGCTTCGTTTTATATTTCCTTGTGTAACTTCGTATAGTTTTGATTCGGCTTTATCTAATAAATCAAAAACGTCTGTAGTTTCGTCATATGATTCCTCGATGATTTCATTTGATATTTTAATTAAACTTCGTTGGATGAATTTTTGTAGTATAATTCGAGAGTGGTATTCGATATGAGCAGAAGACGAAATTTTTTGGGTTAGTTGAATTAAATAAAATTCGCCGCCCGCTAATTCTAATTTTGCAGTTTTTTTGAGTTGTGCTACAACTGTTAATAAGTCAATCGGTTGGGTATCTGTAAACAACTGAAATATGGCCTCAAAAATAATTTTATGTGCATCTTTATAAAATGCATCGGGCTGCAATATATCTATAACTTCGTTCACCCCTTTAGTATCAATCATCATTGCTCCCAACACCACTTCTTCTAAATCTAAAGCTTGCGGTGGAATTTTTCCTTTTTCTAAGTTAATAATTGTACTTCTATCAATTATTTTTGGGATTAAAGTTTGTACATTTTCCATAGAGCGAAAATAAGTAATTTAAAGGATTTATTTTTTTTGTTTTATTAGAATGATTTGTTTATAACTCAAATAATATTGTTAATAACCATAAAAAAATCCGAAACTGTTGGGTTCCGGACTAAGTAATTTTTTGTAAGATTTTACTCTCTAAACTCTCCCATTTTACTGTATTTATTCATTCTTTGGGCTACTAAATCGGTTGTTGATAAATCTTTTAGCTCATTGAAAGCTTTTGTGATATATTGCTCGACTGTTTTAAAGGCAGTTTCTCGGTCATAATGAGCACCTCCAAGTGGTTCGGGTATAATATCGTCTACTAATTTTTGTCTTTTCATATCGGCAGAGGTCAATTTTAATGCTTCTGCAGCTTGTTCTTTATATTCCCAACTTTTCCACAAAATTGATGAGCATGATTCTGGTGATATTACCGAGTACCATGTATTTTCCATCATTAAAACTTTATCGCCCACCCCAATTCCTAGGGCACCACCTGATGCGCCTTCACCTACAATAACTGTAATTATTGGCGTTTTAAGTCGTACCATTTCAAAAATATTTCTGGCAATTGCCTCTCCTTGTCCGCGTTCTTCAGCTTCTAAACCGGGGTATGCGCCGGGAGTATCAATTAATGTTAAAACAGGAATTCCAAATTTTTCAGCCATTTTCATTAAGCGCAACGCTTTTCGATAGCCCTCAGGATTCGCCATTCCAAAATTTCGATATTGGCGGGTTTTGGTGTTGTAGCCTTTTTGTTGACCTACAATCATAAACGATTGCCCTCCAATTTTGCCTAAACCACCGATCATGGCTTTGTCGTCTTTAAAATTTCTGTCACCAAAAAGTTCTAAAAAACTATCCCCACATAGGGCATTTACGTGATCCATGGTATAAGGGCGGTTTGGATGTCGTGATAGTTGTACTCTTTGCCAAGCCGTTAAATTTTTGTAAATGTCGCGTTTAGTTTCGATTAATTTTTTCTCAATTTGTTTGCAAGTAGTCGTTACATCAACATCAGACTCTAAACCAATTACTTGACATTTATCTAATTGATCTTCGAGTTCTTTTATTGGTAATTCAAAATCTAAATAATCCATAAAATATGTGTTTCGCTAAAAATATTTGTACTACAAATATAGGTTTTTTTAATTGTTTGTAAAAAATAAAATTATTTTTTTAAGTACTTCGCTTCTTTTTTGCCTTTAGTATTGCGTTTAAAATTACCGAAAATAGAATAATTACTGCTCCAAAATAAAATTCTGGTTTCATTTGTTCAGCACTTTTAAAAAACAAAAGTGCCAAAATAATACCGTAAATAGGTTCTAAATTAATGGTTAACATTACGGTAAAAGGACTTAAAAATTTCATGACGGATGTTGAAACAATAAAAGCAAATGCAGTACAGATAGAACTTAATAGCATTAAGTACCAAAAGTCGGTAGTTGATAAATGAAAAAACGTGGCTGTAAAACTGTTCGAAATAAAAAGTAACACTGAAAAAAAAAGAACACCGCCCGAAAGTTCATAAAATGAAATCAGCGTTGCATCGTATTTTTTCACAAATTTACTATTGATAACTGAAAAAAGTGCGGACAAAAACGCTGAAGTTAGTGCCAATAGAATTCCTTCGCTATAATTCCCTTCAAATTTAAAGATGATATACAAGCCAAAAAAAACAATTAATCCAAAAAAAACTTCGTACCAAATTACTTTTTTTTTATAAACCAGCGGTTCCAAGAGTGCAGCAAAAAACGAACCTGTAGCAAGGCAAGCTAAGGTGACTGATATATTTGACACTTTAATTGCTTTAAAGAACGTGAACCAATGCAAAGCGATAATACAGCCTAATACTAAAAAAAGAAATAATGCTTTTTTGGAAATCGCTGTTGGTATTTTTTTAATTTTGATGAATATAAAAATAAAACCTACCGCAAAAAACATTCTGAACCATACCAAAGGAAGTGCTTCGAGCGAAATTAATTTACCTAAAATGGCAGTAAACCCCCAAATGAAAACAATCAAATGAAGTTTGAGCTGGCTATTAAGGTTATCGCTTCGCATTTCGGAGTAAAAATACAGCAATAATACTAAAAACGGCGTTAGGAATCCAAACGGCAATAATTGGTGCAACACTTGATTTTGCGGCTAATACACCAAAAACTTTATCAATAAAAACAAAGGCAAAGGCAAGTAAAATTCCGATAGTTAAGTTCATACCCATACCTCCCCTTCGCTTCATAGACGAGACTGCAACAGCAATAATTGTGAGTATAAATGCTGAAACTGGTATGCTGTATTTTTTGTACAAAACAACTAAGTACGTATCAATATTTGACGAACCGCGCTCGCGTTCTTTTTTAATAAATTTAGTTAAATCGGTATAGCTCAACGTTTCGGCAATATAAACAACTGGTGTTAAATCGTCTATATCAAAATTAAATATAGTGTCCTTTTGATCTGCCGATTCAAGTTTATCACTTAATTCACCAACGGTTCGTTTTCGATAGCCGTACATGGTGTATGTTTTGTTTTTTTTATTAAACTTGATGCGACTGGCATTTATTTTAAACTGCAATTTTCCTTGATCGAATTTTTCTAATGAGAAATTAAATGCCGACTCAGAAACCGGATTGAAATTACCTACATAAATATAAACGTCCTTACTAATTTGCCGGTACACGTCGTTTGTTTTTTGCATTTCATTTACACCATTTCCTATTAAATAGGTGTATCTAAAATTATTGAACCCGTCGCTGGCTTTTGGTACTAAAAAGAAACCCATTATTATTGAAAAAACAGAAATTATTGTTGCACCTATCAAATAAGGTCTTAAAAATCGTCCAAACGAAATTCCAGAACTTAAAATGGCAATTATTTCGGTATTATTTGCTAATTTAGATGTAAACCAAATTATAGATAAAAATAAAAATATAGGAAATAATAGATTTGCCCAATAAATTGCAAAATGACCATAATAGGTTGCAATAGCGCCAAAAGGCACCTTGTTTTCTATCATTTTATTTACTTTTTCTGAAACATCAATTGTAATGCCGATTGGAACAAATAATAAAATCATGACCGAAAATGTGGCCAAATACCGTTTTAAAATGTATTTATCGATAATTTTTAATTTAAACATTTTTACGTATTGTTTTTAATATTTTTAAATTTTAAAAATTAGTTTTATTCACAGCAATTGTGCGTTAGGGATTGTAGTGAAAATCCTTTTTTAAAGCTTTTTTTTGCTTTAAAAAAGATTGTAACGTAAAGCCCGACCCTTGCGGTAACGCCCAAAATAGTATGTTTTATGATTGTTTTATTTTTAATTTATAGTCGTTGACTCATATTTTTTACCATCATTTCTTTCCAAATTTTAAAATCGCCTGCAATGATGTGTCTTCTTGCTTCGCGCACCAGCCACATATAAAAACCAAGGTTATGAATTGTGGCGATCTGTTTGCCTAAATATTCGTTGGCTGCAAACAAATGTCGTAAATATGCTTTAGAATATTCGGTATCTACAAATGTTATTGCCATTTCATCGATAGGCGAAAAATCGGCTTCCCATTTTTTATTTTTAATATTTATAGTACCATTTGCTGTAAATAACATACCGTTACGTGCGTTTCGCGTTGGCATTACACAATCAAACATGTCTACACCAAGGGCAATGTTTTCTAAAATATTTATTGGCGTTCCCACTCCCATTAAATAGCGGGGTTTTTCTTCGGGCAAAATACTGCAAACTATGTCGGTCATAGCATACATTTCTTCAGCTGGTTCACCCACCGAAAGTCCACCAATTGCATTACCTTGTTGGTTTGAATTGGCAATATACTCGGCACTTTGCATTCGCAAGTCTTTATAAGTGCTGCCTTGTACAATCGGAAAAAAAGTTTGTTCATAACCGTACTTAAAAGGCAGTTTTTCTAAATGTGTAATACAACGATTCAACCACCGATGCGTCATGTGCATGCTTCGCTGTGCATATCTATAATCGCAAGGATAAGGCGTACATTCGTCAAAAGCCATGATAATGTCGGCACCAATTGTTCGTTGAATTTCCATTACATTTTCGGGTGTAAAAAAATGAAAAGAACCGTCAATATGCGACTTAAATTTTACTCCTTCCTCCTTTATTTTTCTATTTGCTGATAACGAATATACCTGATACCCACCTGAATCGGTCAATATATTTCGATCCCAATTCATAAATTTATGCAATCCTCCTGCTTTTTCTAAAATTTCAGTTTGTGGCCTAAGGTATAAATGGTAGGTATTTCCCAAAATAATATCAGGATTAATATCTTGCTTCAACTCACGTTGGTGTACCCCTTTTACTGATGCAACAGTGCCAACAGGCATAAAAATTGGCGTTTCAATTACTCCATGGTCGGTTGTTATTTTTCCTGCACGGGCTTTCGTATTTGGGTCTTTATATTCTAAATCAAATTTCATTTGCAAATTTACCTTGTTTTATAGTCAAATAAAATCGCTATTTTCTAGTGGTTATTAATTTCCTTAAAAAAAAGTACGTTTTATAAGTGGCAAATATAATTTAATTAAAATTTGTGAAATGCAATTTAGCAAAAAATTTAGTAAATAGTTATGCAGGGTCTAATTTTACGACTTGTTATGCAGTGTTACAAAATCAGTAAAAACAATGAAGATTAAAGATTGTTTGCAGTTAAAATAGTTTTTTTTGAAGCAATTTCCAGCTATTCATTGCAAGTTTTTGCTACAATAACCTTGTTTTTGTAAGCCAAAAAAAGAGCTCCTTGGGTCGCTTTTTTTTAACAACAAAAACTAAGTTTATTGTAGCAAAAAGCTTTCCATTATTATCCGGGCTACCAAAAACGAACCAAAATCGAGAATCATATTAAATAACGCCTATTTATTAGGTACAATTCGTTCAAGTTCAGGTTTAAAACCAATTTAACAACTACAACCGCTACCATTTTTGAAGCTATTTTCGTAGCTTTGTATAAAAATAATGACAACATATATGAGCCAATTCGCAACAAATGCAATTATGATAAATTCTATTGTTTACAATTTAACTGATCTGGAACAATATATATGGAAAAAATTAGTAAATGGTGCTATTAAAAAGAAAAATGGATGTCGCACCATGAGCGTAGCAACCGTTAGTAAAACGCACCACTGCAGCATGCGAACCGTTGTAAACCGCAAAGCTGATGAATTGCAGAAAAAAATATTTTTTCATACCGATGTGCGTTCCCGCAAATTCGCTGATTTGCAAAACGATAGTGCAGTAGCATTACTTTTTTATGATACCCGCCAAAACATGCAAATTGCCATAAAAGCAACAGCAAAAATTCATAGTAATAATGAACTAGCTCAAAACCGTTGGAAAGCCACAAGTTTAAAGGCGCGATTAGCATACATGACTGTTGATGCACCAAACACAAAATCTGATGTGCCAACTCAAGGCTATGCCGATCAATATCGATTGAACATTCCCACCGCATTTGACAGTGACCTATTTATCAAAAATTTTGCGGTTATTGAGTGCCAAGCCGAAACAATTGAATTTTTATGGCTACACTATTCAGGAAATATAAAAGCTAATTTTAAATATAAAAATGGTGTTTTAGCAAGTAGTTATTGGGCGATACCTTGATCTAATAGTAGTACCGTTTTTTGTTTTTATTGCATACTAAAAACTTTTTACTAATTTGTTGCCAAAAAAACCCATCTCCGCAAACTGTTCATCTTCAGTACTACGCTGCGCAAATGTCTCCTGACTTTGCGCTATGCTATTCGTTATAACTAATATACATCAAAATTGAATTAGGATTCATGACGTTTACAGCAAGAATTTGAACCAGTTCAACTTCAAAAATCCCTTTACCATCAACATAGGTTCAAGCACTTGAATAAATATAATCTTGTGATTGTAAAACAATACCTGCACGAAAAGCATTAAAATGAATATAATCTGTTTTTGACCACATAAATTTTTCTGAATAAATTTCTTCTGCATGACTACCCAATTACCAAAACTGATCGTTTTTATTTCTTGAATGACTTTCTGTTGCTAATTTGAATCTTTCTAACATCCATTCTCTTCTGCTTTCTGGATCTATTTGAATTTTATCTAGAATAGTTTTAGAAGTAATTTTTTTTAAAATCACGAATTAAATCAGACAATTGACCATCATTTGATTGAATAATCATGTGATTATGATTGCTCATTATTACATGATTATACAAAATCATTGCTTTGCTTTTGATACAAAAATCAAAGCGTTCAATAACGACATCTCTATAATTTTTTCGCGAAAAAACAGCAGCACAATCCACAATTGTTACTGTTAAAAAATGAGGTAATTATTGATCTGTTATGATGCAGCCTTCTTTCATTAATTTAAACTTTATCAAATAAATAAAAATTCCGCAAAGTCAGGAGACATTTGCGGAGCCTTTCACAGGAACTCTTTACGGCGATGGGTTAAAGAAAATAAAAAGCCCGTTAGATGATATAAATTAAAGGATTATTTGTTTAATAAAAAATAATGATTATTTTTGATAAATAAATATAAAAAAAGCAGTTTTAAAACATGCGTAAACCTACAAAAAAAC
>JAYVGC010000009.1:0-13759 GCA_043772535.1 Flavobacterium sp.
TGCCTAATGCGGTATTTCCGTACACTACTTCGTTAATTTCTTTTAAATAAATAGGAACGTTGTATTTTTGAATTTTTTTATCATGCTCAATTATATGAATGACGCTATCATAGGCTTTACCCAATGTTTTTTTCATAAAAATACTGTCCAAATTACTTAATCCTATTGCTATTGAAGTGTATTTTTTATAATCGTATGCTTTTACTAAACGTAATCCATTTCGTTTTTTATTGGCC
Organism: Flavobacterium sp.; assembly: GCA_043772535.1. Lineage (GTDB taxonomy): Bacteria > Bacteroidota > Bacteroidia > Flavobacteriales > Flavobacteriaceae > Flavobacterium. The sequence goes on from JAYVGC010000009.1 coordinate 237, forward strand.
CAAATGCCCTGTAAAATTCGGTATGCAGGATTTTCTTTTTTAGATAAATGTTTTTTTGGTTTTTTTAAAACGATAATTTCTTTCAATTGATTTTTTTCTTCTTCTAAAACAATAACCATATTAATGGTTTCAGCTTGGGTCAAAGAAATTTCTTTTTGAATATATCCTATAAAACTTGCAGCAATTGAAGCCCTGTTTTTTTTAGAAGTAAGTACAAATTTTCCATTATCGTCTGTTTGAACGCCTTCTCCACCTTTAAATGAAACATTTGCAAACGGAACTGGCTGTTTCTTTTGATCTAAAACCACCCCGCTGACTTTGGTTTGTGCGGAAGAAATAAGCGAAATAAAGAATAATAATAGTAGTGTTTTGAATCGAATCATAAAAAAGTAAAAAATAAGCACGCTCATTCGCGTCGACGTTCCAAAAATAATATTTTTTTTAATGTTATCTACTATTAAATTGAAGTAGTTGGTAAAAGTTTATTTTAGTAATATATTTTATGTTAATACAACTTTTTTTACTGGTAAATATGAAGCAATTTTATTACCAAGTGTTCATTTACTGCCTATTATGTTATTTAAATCGTTTTGTAATTAAAATAGCGTATCGGTACAGATACGAGTAGATATAAAATGGGACAAAAAATAGTAAATAATTCTAATAACAAAATACAAGCCGTTTATAAATAAACGGCTTGTGTGCAAAAAAAAGCACTTTATAACGTACTTTATACCAATTTATTCATTACTTTTTTTACTGCTTTTACTACATCATTAGCGTTAGGCAACCATTCTTTTAGCAAGGTAGGCGAGTAGGGTGCAGGTGTATCAGCAGTGGTGATGCGTTGAATTGGTGCATCTAAAAAGTCAAAGGCACGCTCTTGTACAATATAAGTAATTTCTGACGCAACACTCGCAAAAGGCCACGCCTCTTCTAGCACAACTAATCGATTTGTTTTTTTTACCGATTTAATAATACAGTCATAATCCATCGGGCGAACGGTTCGTAAATCTATAATTTCGCATGAGATACCTTCTTTTGCAAGTTCATCTGCGGCAAGGTGCGCTTCTTTAATAATTTTTCCAAACGACACAATGGTCACATCAGATCCTACTCGTTTTATATCGGCAACACCAATTGGAATAATGTAATCGCCCTCAGGAACTTCTCCTTTGTCGCCATACATTTGCTCGCTTTCCATAAAAATAACGGGGTCGTTATCGCGAATAGCAGCTTTTAAAAGTCCTTTTGCATCATAAACTGTCGACGGAACAATAACTTTTAGACCTGGTGTGTTAGCAAACCAATTTTCAAATGCCTGTGAATGCGTTGCTCCTAATTGCCCTGCCGATGCCGTTGGGCCTCTAAAAACCATAGGCATAGGAAATTGTCCTGCACTCATTTGTCGCATTTTAGCGGCGTTATTTATAATTTGGTCAATACCTACTAGAGCAAAATTAAAGGTCATGTATTCTACAATTGGTCGGCATCCATTCATGGCGCTTCCTACAGCAATACCTGCGTAACCAAGTTCGGCGATTGGGGTATCAATTACTCTTTTTGGTCCAAACTCATCAAGCATTCCTTTACTTGCTTTGTAAGCACCGTTATATTCTGCTACCTCTTCGCCCATTAAATAAATGGTCGCATCTCGTCGCATTTCTTCGCTCATGGCTTCGCAAATTGCTTCTCTAAATTGTATCGTTCTCATATAATTTGTAGGTTTTCTTTTTAAATCGATGTGCAAAAATAATTATTTAATGGTTACCATTTTCATTTAGTACTAAAAATAAATTGCTTAATTTTTTTCGGTTGCATTTTAATTACAGAAATTAATGATTTTAAAATGTATTGTGATTTTGAACATTAATATATTGGTTTATATTTGTCAAAAAAAATACTATCGATGAACTTGTACAGAGCGGTACTTTTTTTAATGCCAATTTTTATTTTTTCGCAAAATAAACCAGAAACAAGTGCAATTGATGTAAACTTTTTTAGAGGCAACGTGCTGCTGCATAGTTCAGATTTAGGACATCTTTTGGGGCATCCGCAAGGAGTTATGATTAATTTTTCGAGGCAAACGCACGGCGATAAAGAATGGCATAAGGCTTATAATTACCCTGATTATGGCGCGTACTTTTTGTATCAAGATTTTAATAATAAAATTTTAGGCACCATGTATTCGATAGGTTTAAACTATAATTTTTACTTTTTTAATAGAAATATGCAGCTCAAAGTTGCTGAGGGAATAGCATATGCTACAAATCCGTATGATAAAGAAACAAATAGCAAAAATAAATCTTTTGGAACAAATGTAACTGCGAACACAAATGTTTCACTAATATATAAAAAAGAATATTTAATTGATAATTTCGGATTTCAAGCAGGAATTTTATTAACACATTATAGTAACGGACGAATTAAATCGCCAAATAGTGGTATTAATTCGTGTAATCTAAACATTGGTGTAAATTATAATTTTAATGATAAAGCAGTTACTAAAATAGATACCGTTGCCTTTAATATGCGTTTTAGTGAACCCGTTAGATATAATTTTGCATTTAGATCTGGTGTTAACGAAAGTACCTTAGTTCGTAGCGGACAATATCCATTTTATCATTTTAGTGCCTACGCCGATAAAAGAATTAACAGAAAAAGTGCTTTGCAATTGGGCGTCGACTTGTTTTTAACAACAAGTTTTAAAGAGTTTATAAAGTATCAGGCCATTGCATTTCCTGAAAAAAACGGAGATGCAAATACCGATTATAAGCGTGTTGGAGTTTTTGTGGGTCATGAATTGTTTATAAACAAATTATCTCTCGAAACTCAAATTGGATTTTACGTGTACAGGCCTTTTAAAAATGACATTATAATGTACAATCGGGTAGGAGCAAAATACTATTTTACTAAAAATATTTTTTCAAGTTTTCATATAAAAACGCATTTGTTTTTAGCTGAAGCATTAGAATTCGGTGTTGGTTACAGATTATAAAAAGTAAAAAAATGAAAAAAATCGCAGTATTTATTGGTTTGATTGCCGTTTTACTATCTTGTTCAAAGCCTGGCGATTGTATAGAGAGTAGCGGCGCAGAGACATTTAAAAATTTTGAAGTTGCTCCTTTTACAAAAATTTTTGTAAATCGAGGTATTGAAGTTATCCTAAAACAAGGGCCGATTTATAAAGTAACGGTTGCAACTGGGCAAAATTTAATTGATGATATTGTAGTAACCCAAGATGCAAACACACTATATTTAAAAGACAATACCACTTGCAACTGGGTGCGCGAGTACGGGCAAACTAAAGTATATATAACAGCACCAAACGTCGAAAGTATTTATAGTAAAACAGATAGAAATATAAGTTCCGACGGAGTTGTAACATACCCAATTCTTCGATTTTTTGCCTTTGATCAAGAGTCTGACGGGTTTGAAGGTGCAGGATCGGGCGACTTTTATTTTACAATAAACAACGGGCAGATAGTGATAGAAAGTAATAATGTCGCTCGTTTTTTTATTTCGGGCACAACCACGCAAGCAAATTTCAATCTGTACTCGGGTGATTCTCGAATTGAAGCTCAAAATTTAGTAGCCCAAAACATTACGGTATTTCATCGCGGATCTAATGATATGATGGTGCGACCCATTCAAAAAATAGAAGGTAAGCTTGTCAGTACCGGTAATATAATAGTTAAAAATAATCCACCAATAAACACACTTCAAAGTTTGTATACTGGTCAAATCATTTATAATTAAGGTGCTAATTTGTAGTCATTTCTCTAAAAATAGTTTCTAAATTCTTGTTTTTTTGATTTAATTGCAATGTTTTTAGTCCGTTGTCGTGAGCAAAGTCAAAAACTGTCGGACGCATATCTTTATTAGTTTCAAAAGTCAATTCCCATTGCATATCGTGTGTATTTTTAAACGATTTTAAATTCGGAATGCGTGAAATAGCTACTTCTTCTATTTTGTAATCAAACTCAACCTCAATAACCTGCTCGTTTTGAGTAAGTAATGACTCAAGTTTTTTATCTGCAACAATTTTACCTTTGTTTATTATAATTACTCTATCACAAATAGCTTCTACTTCTTGCATAATATGTGTTGATAAAAAAACGGTTTTATTTTTTCCAATTTCTTTTATCAAATTTCTAATTTCAACTATTTGATTGGGATCTAACCCCGTGGTTGGTTCATCCAAAATTAAAACATCAGGGTTATGGAGTAAAGCTGCTGCCAATCCAACACGCTGTCTGTAACCTTTGGATAGTTGACTGATTTTTTTATGGCTTTCTTGTGTTAATCCTGTCAAAGAAATTACCGCATTAATTTGTTTTTTTTCTACTTTATAAATGGTAGCATTAAATTCTAAATATTCGCGCACGTATAAATCCAGGTACAACGGATTGTGTTCTGCCAAATAACCAATAGAAAGTTGTACTTTTTTTTTATCGGTAGCTACATCAAATCCATTTACAGTTGCCATACCTGCGTCTGCTGCAATATAAGTGGTTAAAATTTTCATAAGGGTCGATTTTCCTGCGCCATTTGGACCTAAAAAACCAACAATCTCTCCTTTGTTTATTGAAAAAGAAATAGCATCTAACGCTTTTTGAGAACCGTATTTTTTTGATATATTGATAACCTCTATTGACATAAGCATTACATTTTAATGCAAATATAAACAGAAATAAATATATTAAACGTTTAAAGTAATCCTTTTTAGATTTTATTTGTATGTTTACAATTCACAATTAAAATAATTTATGAAAGTAGTACATCAGTTCTTTTTCACAATGTTAATCGTAGCTTTTTTTATCGGATATGTAGCACAGGCGCAAAAAAATAGTACCATTGACATAGAGTTTGTAACTAGGGTAGAAACTGAATTGGCATCCGATAAAATGGAAGGGCGTGCCATTTTTTCATCTGGAATTGAAAAAGCATCTCAATTTATTGAGGCAGAATTTCAAAAAATAGGATTGTCGTATTATAAGGAATTGAATAAGTACCGACAAGAATTTTTGACCAACCAAAAGCCAACAAATAACGTTGTTGGGATATTAAAAGGAAAATCGAAATCCAATGAAATAGTTATTTTTTCGGCACATTATGATCATTTAGGAATAAAAACAGAGGGCAATGACAAAGTATTTAACGGAGCTAATGATGATGCCTCAGGCGTTACTGCAGTAATTGCACTTGCAAAATACTTTAAAGAGTTAAATACTAATGAAAGAACGATTATTTTGGTTGCCTTTACTGGCGAAGAAACTGGTGGTTTTGGGTCTGCTTTTTTTACCAAAAACATCAATCCAAATCAAGTAGTAGCTATGTTTAATATCGAAATGATAGGCACAACAAGCAAATGGGGCAAAAATTCGGGTTACATCACTGGCTTTGAAAAATCAGATTTTGGCGAAATATTACAAAGAAATTTAAAAGGAAGCGCTTTTAATTTTTATCCCGATCCGTATCCTACAGAGCAACTTTTTTATCGTTCAGATAATGCACGATTGGCGGCAGTTGGCGTACCAGCACATACTATTTCAACATCAAAAATGGATTCAGAACCCAATTATCATAAATTATCTGATGAAGTTGCAACTTTAGATTTAGACAATATGACCAGTTTTATTACCGCAATTGCCACTAGTGCACAAACAATTATTAGCGGTAAAGAAACACCGGTGCGAGTAACCAAGCTATAGCTCAATTGATGTCGGTACTAAATGGTATTGTGTTTTTCAATAAAATTAATAAAGTAGTTTAAAATTATTAAAATAAAAAAGCAGCCTTATAAATTTTATTCTTTTTTATGTTGCAACAACAAATAAATTATATACTTTAGCGAAAAATTAAAACAAATGCTTTTACACATTGCGAACTATTACAACAATTCATTTTATTATTTCTGGAAACAGAATAGGATTGTTATATAGTTATTTTTTAAATAAAATTTACAAAATCTAAATATACAATCCTGATGCAAATCAGGATTTTTTTTTAATTATAAATGGAAGAAATAAAAAAAATAGGAATTCAAGGTATTAAAGGTTCATTTCATCATCAGGTGGCAATTGAATATTTTAAGCATGCAATTGATTTAGATGAGTGCTTGTCATTTGACGTGCTAGTTGACAACCTTGTAAGCCGTATTTCTACTCAGGCCGTTATGGCCATCGAAAATTCAATTGCGGGTTCAATAATTCCTAATTATGCCTTAATTGATAAAAATGAATTGTACATAAATGGCGAATATTATCTTGATATTCATCAAAATTTAATGGCACTTGATCATCAAAAAATTGAAGATATTATCGAAGTACATTCGCATCCAATAGCCTTGTTGCAATGCATGGATTTTTTAAAAAAACACCCACATATTAAACTAGTTGAAGACAAAGATACTGCCGAAACAGCCAGCCGTATTCATGTAAATAAGCTTACCAAAATTGCAGCAATTGGCAGTAAAGTAGCAGCCTCGTTGTATAATTTGAATATTATTGCACCCGAAATACAAACCATCAATAATAACAGAACACGTTTTTTTATTATCAGTAAAGAAAAAAAAGAAGTTGTAAAAGAGCAAATAAACAAAGCATCGATAAAATTTGAACTTGACGACACACCCGGAAGCTTGGCAACCGTTTTAAACGTCATGAACAATTGCAAACTAAATTTAACCAAAATTCAGTCCATGCCAATTATCGAAACCCCTTTTCAATACTCTTTTTTTGTAGACGTAGTTTTTGAAAAATACAAGCACTTTGAAAAAGCAAAAAAAATAGTCGAACTAATGACCACACATTTTAAGGTGTTGGGCGAATACAAAAATGCAAATATATGATTGCAACTGCCACAAGATTACATACTGTTGAGGAATACTATTTTTCAAAAAAGTTAAAAGAAGTACGTCAACTTATTTCAGAAGGAAAACCAATTATAAATATGGGAATAGGAAGTCCCGATATACCGCCACATCCATCTGTAATTGACGCCATTCAAAAAGCAATGTTTGATGACAAAGCACATGAATATCAAAGTTACCAAGGCTTGCTTGAATTGCGAGTTGGCATGTCTGATTTTTATCAAACAAACTTTGGCGTACACCTCGATGCTGCAACCGAAGTGCTGCCATTAATGGGTTCAAAAGAAGGAATTATGCATATTTCAATGGCTTTTTTAAACCAAGGCGATCAGGTTTTAATTCCTAATCCAGGATATCCAACCTACGAAGCGGTGACAAAATTAGTACAAGCCACACCTGTTTTTTACAATTTGGTTGCAAATAATAATTGGCAACCTGATTTCGAGGTCATAGAAAAAAGCGATCTATCAAAAGTAAAACTCATGTGGGTAAGCTATCCGCACATGCCAACTGGGGCAAACGGCTGCATAAAAACATTTCAAAAACTAATTGCTTTTGGAAAAAAGCACCATATTTTGATAATTAACGACAACCCGTACAGTTTTGTGCTCAATAAAAAACCATTATCAATTTTTCAAATTGAGGGTGCTAAAGACATTGCACTCGAACTAAATTCGCTATCAAAAACGTTTAATATGTCGGGTTGGCGCGTCGGAATGGTATTAGGACAGCACTTATTTTTAGACAGTATTTTAAAAGTAAAAAGCAATATGGACAGCGGCATGTTTTACGGCATTCAAAAAGGAGCGGTACAAGCCTTACAACTAGGTAGTAGCTGGTTTATAACTCAAAATGAAGTATACACCAAACGTCGAAATTTAATTTTTAAACTAGCCGAATTGCTAAATTGTACCTTTGATAAAAACGCTGTTGGATTATTTGTTTGGGCAAAATTACCCGAAAATGTAACATCCTCCGAAGCATTTATAGATCATTTATTAGTCACAAAACATCTGTTTTTAACACCTGGAACCATTTTTGGAACCAACGGAGAAGGTTATATACGATTTTCGCTATGTGTAAATGAAAAAAATATTGAACAAGCAATTGCACGATTTAAGTAATATAACCTAAAATAAAACAACCATTTTATAAAACTATTTTGGGCGTTACCTATTTGCTTCGTTCCTCGCAATGACAGGTCGGGCTTTATTTTCCAATCTTTTTTAAAGCGAAAAAGCTTTAAAAAAGGATTTCCAAGTCAATCCCTAACGCAACTCCGAGTTACGTTCAAATTAGTCGTTTACATGACTTTTTAAAATAAGTACAAAGGTACATTACATAAAATTAATATCAAAAAGTCAAACATTATGAAAGTAGTACTAGTAGGAATAGGATTAATAGGAGGGTCAATTGCACTCGATATACAACATGTGTACCCAAAGGCAACTATTTATGCTATTGACACCAACGAAAACCATATACATCAAGGCATTGAACTTGGAATAATTCATAAAAAAGGAAATTTAATCGATTGTAACAACGCTGATTTTGTTATCGTTTGCATTCCTGTTGACGCCGCATTATCAATTTTACCCGAAATTTTGACCTTAGTTTCAGAAAACACCTTAGTTTTTGAAGTGGGCTCTACCAAAAACGAACTTTGTCAAGCACTTGCCAATCATCCAAAACGACGCAATTTTTTAGCAACACACCCAATTGCCGGAACAGAGTTTTCGGGACCACAAGCAGCAGTTCGTAACTTATTTCAAAATAAAACAAATATTATATGTGAAATAGAAAAAACAACATTTAAACTGCAAGAAAAAGGACTCGAATTATTCAAAAAATTAGGAATGCGTATACGTTATATGGAACCAAAATCGCATGACACGCATGTTGCCTATGTTTCGCATTTGTCGCACATAAGCTCGTTTATGCTTGGAAAAACAGTAATTGAAAAAGAAAAAAACGAAAAAGATATATTTGATATGGCTGGCAGCGGATTTGAAAGCACCGTGCGATTAGCCAAAAGTTCGCCCGCCATGTGGACGCCCATTTTTAAACAAAACAGACATCAAGTAATTGAGGCATTAAACGGATATATAACCAATTTAACCCACTTCAAGACTTTTTTAGAAAACGAAGATTATAATGCCATTTTTAACGAAATGCAAAATACCAATAAAATAAAAGATATATTAAACGGATAAAATTTAAAACAAACAATGATGAATATTACTCAAGAAAACAAACAATGGTACACCGATTTTAAATTAGCACATCCATTAGTAATTGCTGGACCTTGCAGTGCCGAAACCGAAGATCAGGTTTTAAAAATTGCACATGAATTAAAAAATTCTGACGTATCTATTTTTAGAGCAGGTATATGGAAGCCACGAACGCGTCCTGGTGGATTTGAAGGCGTAGGAGCAATTGGACTTAAATGGCTGCAAAAAGCAAAAGCAGAAACAGGAATGCTCATGGCAACCGAAGTAGCCAATGCAGCCCATGTAAAATTGGCTTTAGAACATGATATAGACGTGCTTTGGATAGGTGCCCGAACAACAGTAAACCCATTTGCAGTGCAAGAAATTGCCGATGCACTGCAAGGTACTGATAAAATTGTATTGGTAAAAAACCCTGTAAATCCAGATTTGGCGCTGTGGATTGGTGGTGTAGAACGATTGTATAATGCCGGAATTAAAAAATTAGGCGTAATTCACAGAGGATTTTCTACCTATGAAAAAACAAAATACCGCAACATTCCAGAATGGCAAATTGCTATTGAGTTGCAAAATAAGTTTCCGAATTTAGTACTTATTTGCGATCCGTCGCATATTACCGGGCGTCGTGACATGATTCAAGAAGTGTCGCAACAAGCCCTAGATTTAAATTATGACGGACTAATAATTGAAACCCATACCGACCCTTACAATGCATGGAGCGATGCAGCACAGCAAGTAACACCAACAGTTTTAAAGCAAATTTTTGAAGATTTAAAAGTCAAAAAACCTTCAACAGAAGAGGAAGATTACAATACTGAAATGATTAAACTTCGTGCAAACATTGATATTGCGGATGCTAAATTACTAGAAATTTTAGGAAACAGAATGAAAGTTGCCGAGCAAATAGGCGCCTTAAAAAAATCGAAAAATGTAGCGGTTTTGCAAAACAAACGTTGGAACGAAATATTAGGACGTATGATTCTTGATGGCGAAGAAAAAGGGTTGAGTGAAGAATTTATTTTACGAATTTTTAAAGCAATTCACCAAGAAAGTATCACCCATCAAGAAAAAGTGATTAACTCCTAACTGTTTTAAATGTTGAATTTTATATTTTTAATGTTGAATTAACGTAATTTTGACATTTTAAATTTATATTCTAAAATTCATAATAAATAGATATGACCGGAATCGTTTACAAATCTACAGGAAGTTGGTATACCGTAAAATCAGTTGAGGGAGACTTTATGGATTGTCGTATCAAAGGCAAGTTTCGAATGAAAGGTATAAAAAGTACCAATCCGATTGCGGTAGGCGATGTTGTAGATTATGAGGTAGATGAAAACTCTGATGCGCGAACAGGCACAATAAATACAATTCATCCTCGAAAAAATTACATAGTACGCAAGTCGGTCAACTTATCGCATCAAATGCATATTATTGCATCTAATATTGATCAAGTTTTTTTATTGATTACTATAAATAATCCGCCTACAACCTTTAATTTTATCGATCGTTTTTTGGTAACGGCCGAAGCCTACCGAATTGAAACCATTTTGGTATTTAACAAAATAGATACTTTTGACGCGCCTACGTTAGATGAACAAATGTACATGCAGTACGTTTACGAAACCATCGGGTACAAATGCATGCGTGTTTCGGCACTTGAAACCAACGGCGTAAATGACTTAAAAGCAATAATGGTTGGCAAAGTAAGTATGTTTTCGGGTCATTCGGGTGTGGGTAAATCAACTTTAGTGAATGCGATGGAACCTAGTTTACATCTTAAAACAAAAACAATTTCTGAGGCAAGTAAGCAAGGTCAGCACACCACCACTTTTGCTGAAATGTATGATTTAAGTTTTGATGCAAAAATTATAGACACGCCCGGCATTAAAGGTTTTGGAATAGTTGATATGGAAAAAGAAGAAATTTCTGGCTTTTTTCCAGAGTTTTTTAAATTAAAAGACCAATGCAAGTTTAACAATTGTTTACATAAAGAAGAGCCCCATTGTGCCATAAAAAAAGCATTAGATGAAAATAAAATTTCGTGGACACGTTACAACAGTTACCTTAAAATTTTAGAGGGAGACGACGAAAATTTCAGAACCGATATTTATAACGATGATCGTATTGCTAGCGATGAAACTAGAAGATCGTAAATTATGCATCTATTTAAAACCATCAAAACAATATAACATTTTTAATAAGTAATGAAAATAGTTTTACAGCGTGTATTGCAAGCATCTGTTACTGTTGATAAAATTCAAGTCGCAAAAATTGATGCAGGCTTATTGGTTTTAGTAGGCATAGAAGATGCCGACAATCAAGAAGATATAGATTGGTTGGTTTCTAAAATCGTTAATCTGCGTATATTTAGTGATGAAATTAATGTAATGAATCTTTCAGTAAAAGATACTGATGGTGAGATTATAGTAGTGTCACAATTTACGCTTCAAGCATCGACCAAAAAAGGCAATCGACCGAGTTATATCAAGGCTTCTAAGTCCGAAATTGCAATTCCTATTTACGAAAATTTTGTTCAAAAACTGCAACTTGAATTTGGCAAAAAAATTCAAACCGGTATTTTTGGTGCCGATATGAAAGTGATGTTGGTTAATGACGGACCGGTAACCATTGTAATTGATTCTAAAAATAGGGAGTAATTTTTTTTATTTTTATTAGCCATAACAAAATAACGTGCATAACAAAACTCACTTTTCTGTATCAACAACAACAACGTGCACAATAAAAGATGCTTTTTTGTGCACGAAAACAATAACGTGTACAAAAAAACGATATTTTTGTACATAATTAAAAAACTTCTATAAACATGATAAATGAGTTTACCATTCTGCCATTGCCACCACAAGTTGATGTAGAAAGTATAAAAATACTTAAAGCACTTAACATTGCAAGCAGGGCACTTGGCGAACTGAGAGGTGAAATTAAAAAAATTCCAAATTCGCAAATACTCATAGACACCATATCGCTTCAAGAAGCAAAAGACAGTAACGAAGTCGAAAATATAGTTACAACCGATGATGAGTTGTATCAAGCCGCTATCGAAAACGAAAACGTATCGCAAGCCGCTAAAGAAGCTCAAAATTATGCAAAAGCTTTAAAATTAGGTTTTCAAATAATAAAAGAAAAAGGAATTCTAACAATAAATGACGTTAAAAAAATACAAGAAATTGTATCGCCAAATCACCCTATTCGTAAATTGCCAGAAACAGTCTTAAAAAATTCAAAAACTCAAGAAACAGTTTTTACACCACCTCAAAATCATATCGAAATTGTAGATTTATTAAGCAATTTAGAAATTTATATGAATGATGCTACTTTTCAAGAAATTGATAGTTTAATAAAAATGCCTATCGTACACTTTCAATTCGAAAGTATTCACCCTTTTTATGATGGTAACGGTCGAACGGGCAGAATTTTGAATATGCTTTTTTTGGTACAACAAAATTTATTAGATATTCCGGTTTTGTATTTAAGCAGCTATATTATAAAAAATAAAACCGATTATTACAGATTATTACAAGAGGTACGCACAGAAAACAAATGGGAAGAATGGATTTTATGGATGCTAAAAGGTGTAGAATTAACTGCAAAAGATACTATGGTTGTTGTAAATAACATTAAAAATTTAATGGATGATTATAAAATAAAAATACGAACCAATCACAAATTTTATAGTCATGATTTGATTAATATTATCTTTAAACATCCCTATACAAAAATAGATTTTTTAGAAAAAGAACTAAAAATTCACAGAAATACAGCTAGAACTTATTTGAATGCTTTGGCTGATGATGAAAACAAATTTATAGTAAAAGTAAAAATTGGAAAAAGTAACTATTTTATAAACCAACGATTGTTACAAATTCTAAAAAACAGATAAATGAAATACCAAAACATACGCGAGGAAGAATTAAAAAACAAAGTAGGGCAAGATTTTTTTACCAATTTTGACACTACTAAAATTGTTGGAAACATTGATTTTTGTGTAACCCATAAAATTAAAAACACAAATCAAAATCAACTTTTCGAAAATGAATCGCTGCTTTGGGCAGAAGCAAAAAAAGGAACTGTTGCCATTTTAACCATGATTACCCAGCTGGTATTAACCATAGGCAAAGCCAGAACATTTGATAAATTTTTGCCTCCCACTTTTTTAGGTGCTTTCGATTCTCAAAAAATAGGTTTTGTGCCCTATAATGCTATTATGGATGTATTTGCAATGAACGATTTTAACTGGAACGTGACACCAAGCAACCACGAAACCAAAGAATTTAAAATAATTAAAGAAAAAATCGAAAAATCGTTACACAAAAACAAGTACGAATATGATTTTTTAAAACAAGAAAACGAACTACAATTTTTTATAAAAAACAACATTGCCAAAGCCACCGAAAGCG
>JAYVGC010000010.1:0-5263 GCA_043772535.1 Flavobacterium sp.
GCATTATACCATTACTTCCATTGGTTTAGAATGCGGATTCAACTCAAAGTCAACATTTTATAGAGCATTTACAAAGCATGTAGGCACAACGCCAACCCAATACAAACTGCAAAACGCCTAATATTAAGTAGTCTCTTGCTTTGTAAAACGCGGTTGTTGTAGGAAACTTTTTTTTGTTAGTTATCTTTTTAAAATGCTTATTGCATCAAAAACCGACTTCTCAACATCGTAATAATACGATTAACAACGCGTTTTTTGTTATATACTAAGCTGTAAAATGTTAACAAAATCATAAAAGGTGTCCCAATTTCCGTAAATGTGTCCCATTTTCCGTCAATATGCGCTTTTTGGGACACTTTATTTTTTAAGGTGCTGTAAATTTGACAATAATTATAATTTTATTATTAACCTTTAATTTTAACAATTATGAAAAAAACAATTTTTTTACTATCAATTATCTTTTTGACAAGTTGTTCAAAAGATAACACAACAGAAATTCCGCAAGACCAACTACCACCAATAACTACAGCAGGTGTTAATACTGCAGGTTGTATCATAAATGGTAAGGTAATAATACCTAAAAACACGGTAAATTCAACAAGTGGGTTTACTTCTTATGGCTTGAATGTTTTGAGAGGAACAAATTTCAATAACATTCCATACGGTAATGACTATTTCTCTATAAAATTTGCCAATTTAAGTGATGGGGGCAATAGTTACTGGATATACATTCATTTAAATAATTTAAACAATGGAGTAGGCAACTATAATGTTGGTCAAAGTAATGCAGAATTTTATTCAGATGCATCAAATAATCCACAAATACTAGTTAGAGAAACTTATAATAATGTAAGCGGTAAAACTTTTTTATCAAGCCCAAATAGTGGTACAATTAATATAACACGATTTGATTTTCAAAATAGTGTTATATCTGGAACATTTAATGCTATTTTATATAATCAATCAAATACATCTGAAATAATACAAGTTACTGATGGTAGATTTGATATTAAAATTTAAAATTATGTAACATTAAAGTAAAAAAAGGAGAAAGCCATTGCGGAATGCAATGACTTCTCACAATCAAACAAACTATCTATAAAAAAAATTTAATTTAACAATTCAAAATTATGAACTTAAAATTTTTTAAACTTTGAAAAAAACAATTTTTTTACTATCAATAATCTTTTTGACAAGTTGTTCAAAAGATAACACAACAGAAATTCCGCAAGACCAACTGCCACCAATTACCACAACTGGAGCAAATACTGCTGGTTGTATTATTAATGGAAAAGTAATAATACCAAAAAACACAATAAACTCAACAAGTGGTTTTCCAGCCTATGGATTAAGAATTGGTGCTGGGGTAAACTTTCATCCACCAATTATTGGAGATGATTATATGTTTGTTGATATAGCAAACTTAAAGGATGGTGGTAATAGTTACTTGATTTACATTCATATTAATGACATGACAATGGGAGCAGGTATTTATCCTGTTGGACAAAGCAATAATTTATATTTTATGGATGGTCCAAACAATCCTGAAATTATAGTCAGAGAAACTTATAATAATGTAAGTGGCAAAACTTTTATTTCAGGTACAAATTCTGGTACAATTAATATATCAAGATTTGAATATGCAAATGGGTTTTACGCAGGAACTTTCTCTTGTACTCTTTATAATGTAGATAATCCAACAGAAATAATTCAAGTAACAGATGGTAGATTTGACATTAATGTCGCAACACTTAATCTTTAAAAAAAATAAAAATCATGAAAAATGTACAAATAATACTCATATTTTTTTTGCTTTCAATAACAGCAAAAGCACAAGAAAAAGAACCAAGGGTTCAAAAAAATTATACATTAGTAATGGACAGCCTGTTGCGGTTCGTTACAAAAGACCAAATCAAAACAAGATTACTTTACGATAGGGTAGTATCTAATGCCATCTTATTTTTTGATAGTACATAAATAATTCACCACTTTCAAAAGTTCAATTATTAATCTAAAAATTTAAAACAATGAAAAAATTATCAATTTTATTATTAGCAATAATAATATTAACAAGTTGCACCAAAGACTCCACAACTGAAACCCCAGCCGACCAACTACCACCAATTACGCAAACAGGCGCAAACACGGCGGGCTGTTTAATTAACGGCAAACTTTTAATACCAAAAAATGGTTCAACAAGTTTTGTAGGAACACCGTACGGTCTTAAATATAATTATGGTGGTAATTTTTGGCCAAATAAAAATGATTATTGGCAATTACAAATTTCTAATAACAAAGACTCAAATAGTAATTTTGGTGTTGTTTTATGGATTAAAAACATGTCTACGGGGAATGGAGATTATATTGTAGGGCAATCTAATGGGGAATTATATTCTTTAGGTCCAAACAACAATCAAATATTTGCAGGAATAACTGAAAATGGTATCAATAAAACATTTTGGTCTGGTCAAAATGCAGGTATTATAAAAATTACCCGTTCTGATTTAGGAGTTGGAATTTCAATTTATTCAGGAACATTTAATTGCACACTTTACAATAAAGATAATCCATCGGAAATAATACAAATTACTGATGGCAGGTTTGATATCAATTCCCTCTCGTTAAATCAATAAAAAAAGAGGCGATGGGCGTCGCCTCTCAATTTGAATTAAACAATAAAAATTTACAAAAAATTCATTAATTTAATATTTACAAAAATATGAAAAATTTATTTATCAGTATTGTGTGCTTCATTAGCACAATACTATTTGCGCAAGAAAAAGAGCCAATTACTCCAAAAGATTATACGGTTGCTATGGACAGCCTTTTGCGATTTGTCAAAAAAGACCAAATCAAGACGGGTTTATTGTACGACAGAGTCGTAGCAAATGCAAATCTTTTAGAATTTAACAACGAAAAAAACGCCAAAACTTCAAATTACTGGCATTATATCCAGTCTTTAAGTGAAGTTCACAGGTCAAGTTTGGATTCTAAAAATGTAATGCAGTACGAAATTGTAGAAGATTTGAGGCATAAAAAGGATAATGTGCTTAACATTTCATACATAAACACAACAGTCGATTATATTGACTACGGCACAGAAAAAGAACCAAACTTGGTTTTCAAAGAGGGCTACTTTTATAATGTTGAAGACCGCAACCCTTTCAAACAAAAACAAGTTACAGTTATAGCCGCCCTTGCTGAAACAATTTTTTATCAAGACATAAAAATTAGGTTAAACCCTGATATGCTCTATCAAGACGACAGCAACCCTATCAAAAACCTTACGGCTATCATCAACGGAACCGAAATAAAATTAGTCGCTAATTTCGAAAACCTAAAAGAAATTACAGACTATAAACTGAAAGGCGACGAAAAAGAAATTGTTTTTAATATCGAGTTTAAAAACGAAACTAAAATGCAAACAAGAGCTGCAATAAATGTAAGTTTGCCACAACTGTCAAATTCTAGTATTGATCCATGTTTTGTGGCGGACTTTGTTAGAGGATCTGGAATTGATAGAAATTCGCCCGAAAACACCATTCCATTTCAAGGTTATAACGAAACAACACCAATAAAAGGCGTTTTGGAATACAGAACTTATTATAACCATACAGTAAACAGTTGTGGGAATGCAATGAAAATCAATAAACCTGTTATTATTTTAGATGGTTTTGACCCTGGAGATAAAAGAAAAATTCATGAAGGAAGTAGTGGATATCTTAGAGACAGTAAGAGTTTATACGAATTAATGGTTTTTGATCCTGACAATAATCCATTAACTGAAAATAATCAAAATTTTATAGATAACATTCTTATTCCCCAAGGCTTCGATGTTACCCTCGTCAATTTTCCAGAAAACAAAATAGTCCACCCAACACAGCCAACTATACCATATTTTGTAGTAACAGGCACAATCGGTGGTTTTATACAAATAGGTCATTGGACAACCGTAATCAACTACCTGCTCCTTGCCGATGGCGGTGCTGATTATATAGAAAGAAACGCCATGGCCTTAGTAGCATTACTAAAAAGAGAAAACGCAAAATTAGTTGCAAACGGAAGCACCGAAAAAATCACACTTATCGGTCCAAGTATGGGCGGTCTAATTTCGAGATATGCACTTGCCTATATGGAAAAAAACAACATCCCACACAATGTAAAACTCTGGGTATCGTTTGACAGTCCACATCTTGGAGCAAATATCCCTATTGCTACTCAAGCCCAGTTACTGTTTTTAGGCACAATTGGCGAATCGGCAGAGGCAGCAGAAAAATACATATCAAACCTACAATCGCCAGCAGCGCGACAAATGTTGATAGAACAAGTTGACAATTATCCAAACCCAACAAGCATGTGGAGCAACAACAGCAAAAACAACAACCATCCTTTTAGACAACAGTTTTTGCAAAATCAAATCACTAATAGTATCCCAAACTCCAATGGTTTTCCAACAAATATGCGTAAAATAGCTTTAATTAATGGTACAACAAATGGTATGAAAACCAATTCTGAAGGACAATTGGTTTATGATATAGCTGTTTTTGGCACATTCAATCTCAAAGGTTTTTATAATGTTGATAGAAACCTTGCCGCACCTGGCAATAGCATTACTTCTTTTGAAGGCAGATTTACCAAAAAAATACTTTGTGGTATTCCATTTACAAATATGACCTATCTCTGTGAGTTAATTATAACTGATGCGTGGAGAAACGATGTAAACATTAATCCAAGAGGGTGTATGGATGTAGTGCCAGGCGGTACTTTTAATACTGTAGGAATTATAAAAAAATCATTAGACGAAAACCCAGCTATACAAGAGAATAGAGTAGAAAACAGAACCTATGTACCACATCATGCTTTTATCCCAACGGTCAGTTCATTAGCTTTTAAAAATCCAAATTTTGATTGGTCATCGCCCTTAAACAGAAATTTATTGTGCAACCCAGCAAATAACGAAATTCCTTTCGACAGCTATTTTTCACCATCAAAAAACGAAGAACATGTTGCGTTAACTAACAATAGTGTACAATGGCTGTTAAAAGAATTACAAGGCAATCCACAAGCACCATATTTCCCAATAGATCCAGCAGCTTTAACAGGCGACAATATAATTTGTATAAACGATTTAAAAACATATACTATTTCAGATATTTGTAAAGTACCAGGACCTGTAAAATACATTAATCAAAGTGGCACAGTTGTAAATGGCTGGTCTGTTACTGGTGATATTATTATTGTATCGTCTACACCATATTCTGTA
>JAYVGC010000011.1:0-13685 GCA_043772535.1 Flavobacterium sp.
AATCCAGATTGGGCAGTTTTATTTGAGATTGAAGACAAAGAACAATTATATTTTGTTGTAGAAAGTAAAGGTGCAATGGGGTATGATTTTCTTCGTCCAGCTGAGAAAGGAAAAATAGACTGTGGTAAAAAACATTTTCAAGAGCTTGCAGAAAGCACTAATAGCAACATTAAATTAGAGTTGGTTACCAATGGCAATGATTTTATTAATTTGGCTTTGAGTAAGTTGTTTTGATTTTATAAAATTCAACTAAAAACTTCACTCAAATTTATTCTGTTTTTGCAACAAAACAGCTCCAAAATAATTGTATAACATACGTTTATTTATAAAACGATATTTTTTAATACCTTCACATCCTTATTGACCTAAACATAATTCTAGTGTACTGCAAGCATTCTTAAGCTCACTTTTTTAGTTCATTTCTAATAACAAAAAGGTATGATGTTGTATAGTGCTAAAAAATAATTTAATTTAACATTATTTGGGAAATAAAAATCAACAAAAAAATTAAAAATATGATGATAGAGCAATTAACTTAACAAACTAACGCTATTTATACTTGTCAAATCATAATTTAATGAACGCTTTATTTGAATAAAAGTCAATTTAATTTAGGCACAAGTAGCGTGATTACATATAATAGGTCGTGATAAATTTTATTTTAAACCGTTGTTTTGAAGCACAAAAAAACCGCCAATCTTTGTAGAGAGGCGGTTATTTTATTTACTGCAATTTTAATTTTCAACTTCGTTACCTTGCTTATCAAAAAAGTGATATTCAAGAAAAGTATAGGCATTACGAGGTACAATTTTTATCCACTTTTTGTGTTCTAAAAACCATTTATTGCGCACCGAGGGAAAGCCTTGTTTAAGAAATGCAGCCACAAACGGATGTACATTTAAAACCACTTTTTTGCGGTTTTTCATTAACCGTTCTAAATCTAACGCAATTTTATCGATAATTAGTATCGGCGCTTCAATTTCGGCATTTACATTGTTTGGGTCTTCTTCTCTGGTTTTTATATTTACCTCAGGGCGAACTCGTTGTCGTGTAATTTGAACTAATCCAAATTTACTTGGAGGTAAAATTTTGTGTTTTGCTTTATCGTCAGCCATTTCGTCTCTCAAAAAATCGAAAAGTACTTTTCGGTTATCGGGATTTTGCATATCAATAAAATCAACAACAATAATGCCACCCATGTCGCGCAAACGCAATTGACGCGCAATTTCGCCTGCCGCAATCATGTTCACTTCCATTGCCGTATCTTCTTGATTGTTGGCTTTATTTGATCTATTGCCGCTGTTTACATCAATAACATGTAATGCCTCGGTATGTTCAATAATTAAATAAGCACCTTTACTCATCGAAACGGTTTTACCAAATGATGTTTTAATTTGGCGTTCGATATGGTATTTTTCAAAAATAGGCACATCAATAGATTGATAATGCTTGACAATGTTTTGTTTTGAAGGGGCTATAGTAGCAATATAATCCTTCGTTTCTTGAAATAACGTTTCATCATCTACCTGAATACCGGTAAAGGTATCGTTAAAAATGTCGCGAAGCATTGACGAGGTTTTGTTAACCTCGCCCAACACTTTTGATGGATGATGAGCTGTTAGTAATTTTTTACACATTGCAATCCATCTTTCGTTAAGAAGTTGCAAATCTTTTTCTATTTCTGCTACGTTTTTGCCTTCGGCTACTGTTCGCACAATAACACCAAAACCTTTAGGTTTTACAGCAAGCACCAATTTTTTTAATCGGTCTTTTTCTTGTTTTGACTCTATTTTTTGTGAAATAGACACTCTATCAGAAAAAGGTACTAAAACCAAAAAACGACCGGCAAACGAAAGTTCAGAACTTATTCGTGGACCTTTGGTTGATATTGGTTCTTTCACCACTTGCACTAAAACAGATTGATTGGCACTCAGAACATCTGAAATAGCACCATTTTTATCAATCTCTTTTTCGAACTGAAAGTTTTTAAGGGAGAAATCTTTTATTTTACCTGCGCTTACAAGTTTTATGAATTTTAAATAAGAAAGTAATTGAGGTCCCAAATCATGATAGTGTAAAAAAGCGTCTTTTTCAAAACCTACATTTACAAAAGCAGCATTTAGCCCCGCAACAGGCTTTCGGATTTTGGCAATAAAAATATCACCTACCAAAAACTTGTTAATTTTAACTTCCTCTTTATGCAATTCAATTAGTTTTCCATCTTTTAATAAGGCAAAATCTACAGCATTTTCGCTTGATCTGATGACCAGTTCTTTGTGCATAATGTAAATTTTTATCCAAACTTTTTAAATTTTAAATTTTAAATTATAACTTTTTTTAAATCGACAATTATAAATCTAAAATCATTAATTTAATCGTAAGGATGGATTAAACAATAATTTTTTACAGGATTTACCCGGTTGATTTTAGATTTGAAATTTGTGATTTTAGCGGAATTATACTCAATCTAAAATCTAAAATTCGAAATCTATTATCTAATTTCAATGAACTTTTAAAAAGAAAAAAGTAGTTTAAAACTACTTTTTCTTCTTGTGACGGTTAGCTCTCGCTCGTTTTTTACGTTTGTGCGTCGCGACCTTATGTCTTTTTCTTTTTTTACCACTTGGCATAATTAAGTTTTTTTAGTGATTAATAATTAATTTTTTAAACGGCTACTTCCGTTTTTGTTTTTACTCCCTCTGTAAACACTTTTGCAGGTTTAAATGCTGGAATGTTGTGAGCTGGAATTTTAATTGTAGTATTTTTTGAAATATTTCTACCTGTTTTTTCAGCACGTGTTTTAATTATAAAACTTCCGAAACCTCTTAGATAAACGTTATCGCCACCTTCTAAAGAATCTTTTACTTCTTCCATAAATGCTTCTACAACGGCTTGAACGTCAATTTTTTCAAGACCCTTTTTATCAGAAATTTTTGCTACGATATCTGCTTTCGTCATTTTCTTTGGTATTTTAAATTTGTGTATTTTTTTCAGTTTGCAAATATAGCAATAAATAAACCATTATTTCAAGCATAATTGATTAAAATTTAATGTAATAAACAATTACTTTTGTGAACCATTTAATTTTATGAAATTTTCTAACTTGTTATTGCATTGGTATTTACAGCATAAACGCGATTTGCCGTGGCGAAATACAACAAATCCGTATTTAATTTGGCTCTCTGAAATTATGCTGCAGCAAACACGTGTGGCACAAGGAATGCCATATTACAATGCATTTGTTGCGGCCTTTCCCACTATTTTTGACCTAGCAAACGCAAGCGAAATACAAGTTTTAAAATTATGGCAAGGTTTAGGATATTATTCAAGGGCGCGAAATTTGCATCAAACGGCAAAGTTAATTGCTACTGATTTAAATGGCGTTTTTCCGAGTAATTATAATGAACTACTAAAATTAAAGGGTGTTGGCACTTATACCGCTGCGGCAATTGCATCATTTGCTTATAATGAGGTCGTACCCGTTGTGGACGGAAATGTATTTCGGGTGTTGGCGCGCTATTTTGATATTGAAACCGACATTGCATCGCCCATAGCTAAGAAAGAATTTACTGCTTTAGCAAATCAATTAATTTCAAAAAACAATCCAGCAGCGTTTAATCAAGCAATTATGGAATTTGGAGCTTTGCAATGTATTCCTAAAAATCCAAAATGTGAAATTTGTGTTTTTAATGCAAGTTGTTTGGCTTTGAGCAAAAAGAAAGTAACGCAATTACCAATTAAATTAAAAAAAATAAAGGTCACAAATCGTTTTTTTAATTATATGGTTTTTAAAGATATTGACCAAAAAACACTAATTAAGCAACGAACTGAAAAAGGAATTTGGCAAAATTTGTACGAGTTTCCTGTAATTGAAACTAATGATGAGGTAGGTTTTGATGCGATTTCTGAAAAAATAGAAACGCTGTTCAATTATAATATTGAATCGATAACTTTATATAATGACAAACCGATTATTCATAAATTATCGCATCAAAAGCTGCACATTAATTTTTTTGAAGTGCAAGTTTTAGATAGTGTAGAAAACGCAACTCTAGTCGCAGCACTCGATAAATTGCCTTTTCCGATAGTAATTTTCAATTTCATTCAAAAGTTTTTAAAATAAGTACTATTTTTGATGACACAAACTAAAAAAAATGTCTGGAACTTTAAATAAAGTCATGCTAATTGGTTATTTAGGCGACGACGTAAAAATGCACTATTTTGAAGGCGGCAATTGCATCGGACGTTTTTCACTGGCCACAAGCGAAGTATACATCAACAAAAGTACCAACGAAAAAATATCGTCTACCGAATGGCATAATATGGTAGTTAAAAATAAACAGGCAGAAATATGCGAAAAATACTTGTCAAAAGGCGACAAAATTTATGTTGAAGGACGGATAAAATCTCGACAATGGCAGGCTGACGATGGGTCAACTAAGCACATACATGAAATTGTAGTGACCGAGTTCACTTTTTTAACCACTAAAAAAGAGAATGAAAGTAGTAAAGATAATGAGGCGACTGCAACAAAAAGTACTAACTTTGCACCAAATAAAAACGACAAACCAATTAATGATTTGCCTTTTTAATATTGTTTAATTAATTAATTTATTGTGGATTCTGATCCCAGACTTACCTTTTTAGCTACTCTAAACACCGATATGATTTTCGGAATTATTGGTATTTCAATTTTACTGTTTTGTTGCGCAATGGTAGCAGCTGCTGAGGTAGCATTGTTTTCGTTATCGGCAAAAGATTTAAAAGATTTATCAATTCAGTACCCAAGCCAATCCAACGCCGTCGAAAATTTGTTGTCTAAACCCAAAAAATTATTAGCTACTATTTTGGTTGCGAATAATTTTTTACACATTGCCATTGTAGTGCTTTTTTCGTTTTCGCTCGACAAACTCTTTTCCACAATTGCTGCTCCCATTCTAAAATTTGTAGTAGAAGTAGTTTTGGTTACCTTTTTAATTTTACTTTTTGGAGAAGTGTTACCAAAAGTGTATGCAAGTAGAAACAACATAAAATTTGCTTCGTTTATTGCGTTGCCCATTGTTATTTTAGATAAAATTTTAGCACCAATAAGCCTTCCCATGCGCAGTATGACTATTTTTATACAACAAAAATTGGGCAAACAAAAAAATAATTTTTCTGTAAATCAATTGTCACAAGCTTTAGAATTAACATCAACCGATGACACATCGAGCGAAGAGCAAAAAATTTTAGAGGGAATTGTATCCTTTGGAAACACCGATACTAAGCAAGTTATGAGCCCAAGAATTGATGTTTTTGCAATTGAAATAGAAGAAACTTTTGCAGAAATTTATCCAAAAATTGTTGAAAAAGGCTATTCGCGAATACCCGTTTTTAAAGACAATATTGATAGTGTTGTAGGAGTTTTATTTGTAAAAGATTTAATTCCGTACATTCACACTATTAATTTTGATTGGAAAACATTAATAAGAGAACCCTTTTTTGTGCCTGAAAATAAAAAACTCGATAATTTATTAAAAGATTTTCAAAGCATGAAAAGCCATTTGGCAATTGTAGTTGATGAATACGGTGGCACATCTGGACTCGTTACTTTAGAAGATGTTATTGAAGAAATTGTGGGCGACATCAGCGATGAGTTTGATGATGAAAATTTAAATTATCAAAAAATTGATGATAATAATTATCTTTTTGAAGGTAAAATAAATTTAAAAGATTTTTACAGAATTATTGATGTAGATATAGATGTCTTTGAAAACCAAAAAGGTGAAGCAGAAACTTTAGCAGGATTTATTTTAGAAATTTTAGGAAATTTTCCCAGAAAAAAGCAAAACTTACATTTTGAAAATTGCTTATTTATTGTAGAGGAACTCGATAAAAAACGAATAAAACAAATTAAAGTAATCTTAAATGTTGAAAAATAATACTATCAAGTTATCGTATTTTATAGTTGTCGTGCTGCTTTTGGGGTGCAAAGATGATACATTACCAAAACCAAACAGTCAATTGCGATTAGATTATCCTGTGGCCAATTATGCTGTTTTTGAAAACCATTGTCCATTTGTATTTTCGATAAATGAAAGTTCAGAAATAAAAGAAAATAAAGACTGTGGCTTTGAAATAAAATACCCAAAGATGAAGGCAACCATATTTATTACCTATAAACTGGTACATGGAAACATAGATAAATTGCTTCTTGACGCGCAAAAATTAACCTATGAGCACGTAATTAAGGCCGATGCAATTTTGGAGCAACCCTACATTAATCGTACTAAAAAAGTGTACGGTATGTTTTATAAAGTAAACGGCAATGCAGCAACTAACTCGCAGTTTTATGTGACCGATAGTGTAAAGCATTTTGTTACTGGTTCGGTATACTTTTATGTAAAACCTAATTTCGATAGTATTATGCCTGCCGCCGATTATATTAAAAATGATATGCAAACATTAATGGAAACCCTAAAGTGGAAATAATTTTTATTTTAAATCAAAAACTTTGTAGGTTGCGCCATCGCCAGTTTCTTGCACTGCTGTAATTATTTTGTCGGTTGTTATTGTCGCGCTATCATAATTAACTTGAGCTGTTTTGTTGTCAAAATTAACAACAGCTTTTTGAATGCCCGTTGTTTTTGAAAGCTTTTGTTCAATGGTTTTTGCACAACCAAAGGCACAAGTCATTCCTGAAATTTTAAAAGTAGTAACTTTCGGAATTGCTGTTTTAGAAGTACAACTAATCAAGAATAGTGCGAATACAACTAGTGTCAACATGTATTTTAAAATTTTCATTTGTAAAAGTTTAAATTATATAAAACCAAATTTACATGTTTTCGCATTGAGGTTTTATTAAAAATATCACAAATTTGTAGCACATAAAAAATTTTAACAAATGCAAACTAAATCAATCCAGTGGATTTTATTAATAGTACTTTCTTTAATTTGGGGCAGTTCATTTATTTTAATAAAAAAAGGGCTCGAAAACGGACTTTCAGCGTATCAATTGGGCGCATTTCGAATTGTTTTTTCAGCACTCTTTTTAGCGTTAGTAGGTTTTAAAAGTATTCGTTATATTAAACAATTTCAATGGAAATATATAGCCATAACAGCTTTATTTGGTACTTTTATTCCGGCTTTTTTGTTTGCCATTGCCGAAACAAAGGTTAGTAGTTCCGTTTGCTCTATTCTAAATTCATTAACACCTTTAAACACTTTATTATTAGGTTCTCTTGCCTTTGGATTAACAGTAAAACGAAACCAATTTTTTGGAGTATGTATTGGTTTAATTGGTACTTCTATTTTAATTTTGAATGGAAAACAGCAAACATCAGAAAACTATTATTATGCTATTTTAGTTATTGTAGCGTCAATGTGCTATGGTTTAAATGTAAACTTAGTTAAAAAATTCTTGTCTGATGTAAAACCATTAAGCATTACAACAGGTAATTTTTTAGTACTTTTTTTTCCAGCACTATTTGTTTTATTGAATACCGATGTTGCTTCTAAAGTAGATGTATTGTCTTTTCAAAAAGGAATGTTTTATATCGCTATTTTAGGAGTAATAGGAACAGGAATAGCCAATATTATCTTTTTTAGATTAATTCAAATTTCTACGACAGTCTTTGCAACTTCAGTCACTTATCTAATTCCTATTGTCGCATTTTTTTGGGGCTTGTTAGATAATGAAGCATTAACAGCCACGCAGTTTATGGGTGCATTAATAATTTTAGCTGGTGTTTTTTTAGCTAATAAAAAATAATCGATTCAAATAATTAGTTTTTGCAGCAGTTCTAAAGCGTTAAATTTTTAATTCTAATTGGTTACTTAATGACTTGTAACAAAAATTATAAACAAAATGCGCAGCCATTTACAAATAAAGTAATAATTAGCAATTGTAACACTACGGTAATAATTTTTTATTTAGAATTTATCAATTAATTAACAATAACACAAATTTTACTTACAAATTAACGTTATATTTATAAAAAATATGTTAAAGTCAATTTTTTTCTAATAAATACGTAATTCTCTTAGTATTTTTGCAACGTTAAAAAACAAATGGAGTGGTTTCCGGATGTTTTTTTATATAAATTTTCATAATTTATAGTTTTTTGGTTGGTTAATAGCATAAAAACTCAGTCATTTGTTTGACTGGGTTTTTTTGTTTTTATATATTTGGAACAGAAATTGCTTTACTCGTTGTAAATCATTAATTTTTACATAAAATGAAAAAAATAGTATTCGCATTGGTCGTTCTTCTAGCCCTTAGTTTCGACAACCAAAAAGACCCCGCATTTGATAACGGCGAATGGTTTAAATTCAGAATACATTACGGCTTAATAACTGCTGGTTATGCCACCCTTGAAGTACAAGAAGCGCTAATAGCAAACAAAAAAGTGTTTCACGCCATTGGAAAAGGATATACGACTGGAGTATCAAAAATCTTTTTTAAAGTTGACGACAATTACGAATCTTATTTTGACAAAATAACCAACAAACCCTACCAGTATGTTCGGCAAATTAGTGAAGGTGGCTATACAAAAAATCAAGTAGGATACTTTAACCAAGATAAAAACACAATTTTGGTCAAAGATTTCAAAAATAATACAGATAAAACATTTGCGACCCCCGAAAAAGTGCAAGACATCATTTCAACATTTTATTACTTACGAAACCATCCAAACGTAAATAAATTAAAGGTTGGAGAATCAATAGCAGTAGACATGTTTTTTGACGATGAAACCACCAAATTTAAGTTAAAGTTTTTGGGGCGCGAAGATATTGACACTAAATTTGGAATCGTACCCACATTAATTTTTAGACCATTAGTACAATCAGGACGCATATTTAAAGAAGAAGAAAGTGTAACCGTTTGGATATCAGATGATGACAATAGAATCCCAATTCGAATCAAAGCCAATTTGGCAGTAGGTTCATTAAAAGCCGATTTAGACGCTTTTAAAGGACTAAACAACCAGTTTACAACAAAACAAGAAGAATGATAAGCAACGAAACAGCCCATATTTTACAAAACTTAGAGCAAAAATTTGATGCCATAAATCAAAAAACAGATACCCATCTTGAAGGCTTATTGTGGTCAAAACCAATTACTTATTGGGACTACATTCAAACCGATGCCCTATTAAATTTACAAACACAACGAACCATTTTGCCCGACGAAATGGTTTTTATCATGTACCACCAAGTCAACGAATTACTTTTTAAAATGATACTGTGGGAAATGAAGCAAATTTGCCATAACAACAACCTGAAAACTACTGTTTTTACCGATAAATTAATGCGGATTTCAAGATACTTTAACATGCTAACCACCTCATTCGATATTATGGGCGACGGAATGGAAGTGGAACAATATATGAAATTCAGAAACACATTAACCCCAGCCAGCGGATTTCAAAGCGCACAATACCGACTAATTGAATTTTCGTCAACCGATTTAATAAACCTAATCGACCACCGTTTTCGTGACTCAATTGATCGAAACACCCCATACGACCACGCTTTTGAACATTTATACTGGCAAGCTGCAGGAAAAGATTATAAAACAGGCGAAAAAAGTTTTCTTATTTTAGAATTTGAACGTAAGTACAAGCCCGAATTTTTACGCCACATGCAAGAATACAACACCATTAACATTTGGCAAAAATTCAAACAATTACCACTCACCGACCAAAACAATCACGAATTAATAACCGCAATGCGCCATTATGATGAAACCGTAAATATAACTTGGGTAATGGGGCATTTAAACACGGCCAAAAAATACATCGAATCTGCCTCAGGTCCACACGAAGCAACTGGCGGAAGCGACTGGAAAAAATACATGCACCCAAAATACCAACGGCGCATTTTTTTTCCCGAACTTTGGTCTCAAAATGAATTACAAAATTGGGGAAACGAATAACAATAATAATTTTGGCGTATCCAACCGCGGTTTTTTATAATGCTTCGTTCCTCACATTTTAAAAAACTGCAGTCGGTCAGGCTGTACGCTATATCTTGGTCGCTGCGCGTTTTAAGGCAATTCCGAAAAAGAATCGCCTTAAAACGCGCACCGAAAAGGATACCGCTTCCATCCTTTACGCAATACGCAATATAAAATACAAACCGTTTGAAAAAAAACACAATCATATTACTCGTACTACTATTGGGTTTACAGTCATGTAAAAAAACCAATCAAGAATTTGTAATTGAACAAGAAGAACCCGCAAAGCCAATAATCGATTTTGGTTTTCATTACGACCAATTTAATGTTGATTATGACACCATAGGACGGCAAGATACTTTTGAACGCATATTACGAAAGCAAAATCTAAACACAAAAAAAGTTGCGCAAATTATAAAAATCATTAAAGATTCTATCCCAATATCGGTGCGCTACATGAAGCCTTATATCGCTTTGCGATCCAAAGATCGATTTCATAAACTACGCTACTTAATTTATCAACCCGACCGAATAAATTATTATTTAGTAGACTTAACCGATTCAATTATAGCCTTCAAAAAATCACGGCCACTATCGTTTAAAATCAAAACAATAGCAGGCAAACTAAGCGGATCATTAGCATCAACACTGCGCAACCAAAAAATAGACGCTACATTAACCAAAAAATTAATGAAAGTATATGCCTGGTCTATCGATTTTTTTAGACTAAAAAAAGGCGATAAATTTGCACTAAGCTACACCGAACGCTACATTAACGACACTATTTATGACGGCGTAGACAGCCTTCGATGCGCGTTTTTTGAATACAAAGGCGAAAAAATCTATGCCTTTCCTTTTCAACAAGATTTAAAAATAGCCCGAACCGATTATTACAATGCCGACGGAAAGGCACTAAAAAACTTTTTTTTAAAGGCACCTTTAAAATTCATCAATATTACTTCAAAATTCTCTAAAAATCGCTTTCATCCGGTACAACTGCAATGGAAAGCCCATAAAGGCACTGACTATGCAGCACCAACAGGAACGCCAATTATGACCACTGCGAGCGGTATTATTGAACAAGCAGGTTACTCAACTGGCAACGGAAATTTTGTAAAAGTAAAACACGACAAAATGTATGCTACCCAATACTTGCACATG
The DNA here is from genome assembly GCA_043772535.1 of Flavobacterium sp. GTDB lineage: Bacteria > Bacteroidota > Bacteroidia > Flavobacteriales > Flavobacteriaceae > Flavobacterium. The sequence goes on from JAYVGC010000011.1 coordinate 11,099, forward strand.
TCGCGCATTTTGGTAAAACGAGGCCAAAGGGTAAAGCAAGGCGATGTTATTGGCAAAGTTGGCAGCACTGGCTTGGCAACCGGACCCCATGTTTGTTATCGCTTTTGGAAAAATAATGTACAAGTTGATGCATTAAAATTAAAATTGCCCAACGCACAACCCATGGAACAGAAAAACCTGCCCCGATTTATAAAACAAACGGCACCACTAAAACGCGAACTCGATAGTGTTGCACTAATAACATTTAAAAAATAAAAATAAAAATAAATATGGCCTTAAAAACTATAAATCCAACCGCAACTAAATCATGGCTAAATTTGCAAAATCATTTTAATGAAATGCAATACAATTCTACTAAAGAATTGTTTTTAAACGACCCAAAACGTACGGAAACATTTCATGTTAAATGGAACGACTTTTTAGTCGATTACTCTAAAAACAACATCACCAAAACTACACTCGATTTGTTACTTAAATTAGCAAACGAAATGGGCTTGAAAACCGCTATTGCAAATTATTTTGAAGGAGCCATAATTAACAAAACCGAAAACAGAGCGGTCTTGCACACTGCATTGCGCGCATCAGAAAATGAAAAAATTTTTGTAGACGGTAAAAATATAATCCCCGATATTTATAAAGTTAAAAAAAGCATCAAAAAATTTACCAACGAAATTTTAACCGGAAAGCGAAAAGGATATACTGATAAAAAGTTTACCGATGTTGTAAATATTGGAATAGGTGGTTCAGACTTAGGTCCTGCGATGGTTGTTGAAGCTTTACAGTATTATAAGAAGCACTTAAACACGCACTTTGTTTCTAATATTGATGGCGATCATGTGCAAGAAATAATAAAAAAATTAAACCCCGAAACCACATTGTTTGTTATTGTTTCTAAAACATTTACAACACAAGAAACATTAACCAATGCCGAAACTATTCGAAGTTGGTTTTTAAAATCGGCAACCCAATTTGATATTTCAAAACACTTTGTAGCCGTGTCAACTAATATCGAAAAAGTAACCAATTTTGGCATTGATGAAAACAATATTTTCCCCATGTGGGATTGGGTTGGTGGTCGATTTTCATTGTGGAGCGCTGTGGGGTTATCCATAAGTTTATCTATAGGCTACGATAATTTTGATGAACTTTTGCAAGGGGCAAATGCAATGGACAGTCATTTTAAAAAAGAAAAATTCAATAATAACATCCCCGTAATATTAGCTTTAATAAGTATTTGGCACAATAATTTTTTTGGTGCAGAAAGCGAAGCAATAATACCTTATACACAGTATTTACAAAAGTTAGCACCCTATTTGCAACAAGCAATAATGGAAAGTAATGGTAAATGTATTGGTCGTGACGGCCGTTTGGTAAATTATCAAACAGGAACCATTATTTGGGGCGAGCCAGGAACCAATTCTCAACACGCTTTTTTTCAATTAATTCATCAAGGCACTAAATTAATTCCTACTGATTTTATTGGTTTCTTAAAGCCTCTTTATGGAAACAAAGACCATCACAATAAATTGATGAGCAACTTTTTTGCACAAACTGAAGCTTTACTTAATGGCAAAACTGAAACCCACGTTACAGACGAATTTAAGAAGCAAAATTTAGATTCCAAAACGCAGCAATTTTTAAAACCATTTAAAGTATTTGAAGGTAATAAACCTACAAATACGATTTTAATAGACCAACTAACCCCAAAAAGCTTAGGAAGTTTAATTGCGATGTACGAACACAAAATTTTTGTCCAAGGTATAATTTGGAACGTATTTAGCTATGATCAATGGGGCGTAGAATTAGGTAAACAGTTAGCAACTAATATTTTAAGTGAAATAAATTCAAATACTATTGCAGCTCATGACGCTTCAACAAGTTTTTTGTTAAATTATTTTGTTAAAAAATAAACAATAATAAAAGTAATTGTAAGAATACCTTAAATTTTAGGAATGATACTGTAAAAGAGCTACGTAAAAATAAATAATATATTTTGTTAACACTACCTTAACACAAGTTTGTCTTTTTTGTTTGAAATTTGCAAAAAATTAACAAAACAAAAAAATGAAAACATTTAAACAATGGTTTTTTGCCGCACTACTTTTTGTAGTTGCATCAGCAGGATTCGCTCAAGTTACCACCTCTTCCATATCAGGGAACGTTAAAGATAACAAGGCAGTTAACATTTATGGTGCCACCATCGAGGCTATTCACAAGCCAACGGGTACTAAGTATTATTCTAGTACTAATGCGGTAGGTAACTATGGTATTACATCGGTGCGTGTTGGTGGTCCTTACACTATCAAAATTAGCTTTGTAAGTTTTAAACCGTTAATTATCGAAGATCAATATGCATCTTTAGGAAACGGTATCAATCTAGATGTTATTTTAGAAGATGAAGCTTCCGTTTTAAAAGAAGTAGTAGTTGCTTCATCACGAAGCGGTTTGATTTCTAAAAATCGTACAGGTGCTTCGCAACAATTTTCGAAACGTGAAATTAATGCAGTGCCAATTATTGGATCTAGAACAATCAACGACATTACCAAGTACAATGCAAATGGTAACGGACGTTCATTTGGATCTCAAG
>JAYVGC010000012.1:0-13428 GCA_043772535.1 Flavobacterium sp.
GTAGACTGTGTTAAAATGGCTGTAAATGAGGTATTAAAACGGAAACCAGATTTATGCGTGTCAGGTATTAATCATGGTTCCAACTCATCAATAAACGTAATTTATTCAGGAACAATGAGTGCTGCGGTTGAAGCTGGTATTGAAGGTATTGCGGCAATTGGTTTTTCATTATGCGATTACGATTGGAATGCCGATTTTGAAACGCTACATCCACTAATAAAAAAAATAGCGTTGCAGGTTTTACAAAACGGCTTGTTTACAGGAACAGTGCTCAATGTTAATTTTCCAAAATTAAAATTCGATGCCATCAAGGGAATAAAAATTTGTAGGCAGGCAAAAGCGATGTGGCAAGAAAAATTTGAAAAAAGAACCTCCCCTTTTGGAAAAGACTACTATTGGCTTTCGGGCGAATTTATAAATCAAGATAACGGCGAAGATACCGATGAATGGGCATTAGCAAATGGATACGTATCAGTGGTGCCAGTGCAGTTTGATTTAACAGCGCATCACACTATTAGCATGTTAAATAGTTGGAAATTATAAAAATAAAGTATTATTAGGTCGTACTCATGAATAAAAAATTAATTATTTTAGGTGTCATAATAGGTTTTATTTGTACCGTAATAGGTGCATCATTGTATTTATTTTTACTTACTTCATTTAATCTGTTTTCAGATATTGAAATTATAAAATCAGAACACATATTAGGAAAGGTAATTGCTTTGGGCTGTGTTTTGAACCTCGTGGTTTTTTTGATATTTATAAAATTAAACAATGAATCAATAGCTCGAGGCATTGTTTTATCGACTTTGTTAACAGCCATTGTAACAATTTTTATCTAACAAAACACAAATCAAAAAAAACTACAAGTCTATAACATTCGTTTTAATACTAATACACTTTTACCTTTATGAAATATTATATCATTGCCGGCGAAGCATCTGGCGATTTGCACGGATCAAATTTAATGAAAGCTATTTTTGACGAAGATCCGCAGGCTGAAATACATTTTTGGGGCGGAAATTTGATGCAAAACGTTGGTGGTCATTTGGTAAAGCATTATAGCGAATTGGCTTTTATGGGATTTGCCGAGGTGCTACTGAACCTTACTACTATTTTAAATAATATTAAATTTTGTAAAAAAGATATCGCTACATTTAATCCTGATGTGATTATATTTATAGATTATCCTGGGTTTAATATGCGTATTGCAAAATGGGCAAAAATCAAAAAAATTAAAACTTATTATTATATTGCTCCCCAAATTTGGGCTTGGAAAGAAAATCGGATTAAAGAAATTAAACGTGATTTTGATAAATTATTTGTAATTCTGCCTTTTGAGAAAGATTTTTTTGAAATAAAACACGATTTTCCCGTTTCATTTGTAGGACATCCTTTAATTGATGCAATAAATAATCATAAAAACCAAAACTCATATAATTTTAGAACTGAAAATGATTTAAATGAAAAGCCAATAATTGCCGTTTTACCCGGCAGCAGAAAACAAGAAATTTCTAAAATGCTCACTGTAATGCTTTCGGTCGCTGATGACTTTGAAGGCTATCAGTTTGTAATTGCTGGTGCACCAAGCCAAGAATTTAGTTTTTACAAACCATTCATTTCGAAAAACAATATAAAGTTTGTGGCTAATAAGACTTATGATTTATTAAAAATTTCGCATGCTGCACTAGTAACATCTGGCACTGCAACTCTCGAAACGGCGTTATTTCATGTTCCTGAGGTAGTATGTTACAAAGGAAATTGGTTGTCTTATCAAATTGCAAAACGCATTATTACTTTACGCTACATATCATTAGTAAATTTAATTATGGACAAAGAAGTGGTTACCGAGTTAATTCAAGATAAGTGTACAACAAAAAATATAAAACTAGAGTTACAAAAAATTTTAGATGGTACTAAAAGAGAAGAGATTTTAGAAAATTATGCCGTTTTAGAATCAAAATTAGGTGGCATCGGTGCCAGTAAAAAAGTAGCAGAACAAATTGTAAGTTCGTTACAATAAAACTAGAAAAATACTATATTTGTAAAAAAGTAAATCACTTATTTTGAAAAAAACACTTTCCCTTTTGCTACTATTATTATTATTATTGATGGCATCGTGCAAACCTACGTCAAGCATAATTACCTCTAAACAAAGGGCGATAGACTTAAACATATACAAACCAATACTCACAGAAAACAGTAAAAGCGAAAAAGTTAATACTACAGCTAAAAAATTTGGTGTCGAGGATGAAAAAGCGATAGTACTGCCAAACTCAAATGGCGGTATTGACGAATTTGAAAGTTCAGAAAAAATAACGTATCGCGCGGAAAATGCAGATTTTAGAAACGAATTGATTGATAATGCAAAAGAAAATTTAGGAAGTCCTTACCAAGCGGGCGGTACGTCTAAAAAAGGTTTTGATTGCTCCGGATTTGTGTTTACCGTTTTTAAGAATTTTGATGTTACTTTACCCAGAACGTCCAACGAAATGTCAAACTTTGGAAGAACGATCGCAAAAGAAGATATTAGAAAAGGTGATTTAATATTTTTTAGAACAAACGGCAATTCGAAAATAAACCATGTTGGTTTGGTACTTGAATCGGACAGCTACGGAATAAAGTTTATTCACTCGTCTACTCAAAAAGGAGTTATTATATCAACAACCAATGAAGGTTATTATCAAAAAGCTTTTGCACAAGTAAATCGAGTTGTAGAATAATTTTTAGTCAAAACGATGAAGGCAATTCAATTTCCGTTAATAAAAATCACGTTATTTTTTCTTTCCGGATTACTTTTGGCAGAAATTTTACAACTTAGTTTAAACATCGTTTACTGTATACTAGTTGTTTTGCTATGCTTAAGTTATATTTTGTACCAAAAAAAAACAAAAATCAATGTTCCCATTTTTGAAATTTGTTCCTATTTTATTTCATTTCTAATAGGCATATCTACGGTATTAATTCACGATCAGTTACGTATTCAAAATCATTATATTTATAGTACAACAGCACTTGAAAAAACTTCGTTACTGCACGTTACAATTACCGAAAAACTTAAAAAATCAGCTACTAAATTCAGGTACGAAGCAATCGTAAATACACTAAATACGAAACCAACATCGGGAAAAATAATATTAAATATTGCAACAAACCACAGTGCTGATTCGTTAACTGTAGGAACCAACTTAAACGTAAAGGGAAGGCTTTATGAAAACCAAAAAACACGAAATCCACATCAATTTGATTATGCTAATTATTTAGCAAAAAAGCAAATTTATGGCCAAGTATTTACTACACTTGAGGATTGCCATGTTGACAATACGGTAACGAAAAGTTTAAATTATTATGCAAGTTCATTTCGTGAAAGAATTATAACAAATCTTAAAAAAAATAATTTTAACCAAACAGAATTAAACGTGGTCGTTGCTTTATTATTGGGACAACAACAAGATATTTCACCAGAAATTTTAAAAGAGTATCAACTTGCAGGTGCCATTCATGTGCTTTCTGTTTCAGGTTTACATGTGGGCTTTATCTTATTTTTTATAACGCTACTTCTTGCACCAATTCCGAACACAAAAAAAGGGTTACAAATAAAATTAATAGTAACCCTATTAGCACTTTGGGTGTTTGGCATAATAGCTGGCTTAGCACCTTGCGTTATTCGCTCGGTTACAATGTTTTCGTTTTTGGCCGTTGGAAATTTTATGCGCAGAAGTGTTAATATTTACCATACCTTACTAGTTTCCATGCTTTTAATTCTCTTAATTGAACCCTCGTTTTTATACGATGTGGGTTTTCAATTAAGTTATAGTGCACTATTTTTTATACTTTGGTTACAACCATTACTGAGCACCATTTATAGTCCCACTTCAAAAATTATATCCTATTTTTGGGACATTATAACGATTTCATTTGCAGCACAAATCGGCACCTTTCCATTAAGTATTTATTATTTTCATCAATTTCCTGGATTATTTTTTATTACTAATTTGATAATTTTACCAGCACTAACTCTTATTCTGGCACTTGGACTGGTGGTTATAATAATGGCGTCGACTAATATAATATGGCAGCCAGCACTAAAGTTACTTGAAAATTCAATATGGTTATTGAATCAAACTATCAAAAAAATTGCCTCATTTGAAGATTTTGTCTTCCAAAATATTTCGCTATCTTCCGCAATGATGTTTGGACTGTATTTGATACTATTTAGCTGTATATCATTTAGTAAAAAACCGTCACAACTAAAATTATATTGTAGTTTAATATCCATAATTTGTTTTCAGATAGCCTGTTTTAAATCCAAGTACGCGGCGCAAACGTCTTCAGAATTTATTGTTTTAAGTACAAAAAAAAGTAGTGTATTTATCAAAAAATTTGGCACTACCAACACTATTTATGCTACTGAAACCGAATTAAATAATGTCGAAAAAAATACAATAATTAACTCTTACTTAGTCGGAAATTTTAGTGATTCGATTTCAAAAAAACCTATTTCAAACTTGTATTATTTCAATCACAAAAAAATTCTGGTACTAGATCATTTCGCAGTTTTGGGTAATGATGAACCAGATATTTTAATTCTAAGTGATTCTCCCAAAATTAATTTAGAGCGCCTTTTTTTGCGTTATAAGCCCCAAATAGTAGTTGCAAATTTGTCTAACTTTAAATCCTATGTAAAGATTTGGCAAAAAATTTGTATGCAACAAAAAATCCCTTTTCACGATGTTTCTGAAAAAGGATTTTACAAATTATGAACTTATAGTTTCATATCAGTGGGCAAAAAATGAAACGAATAATGCCTCAAAAATTAAAAAATAAGCAGTACAAACGCAATAATATTTGCTACGAAAGCTATCCGTGCACTTGCCCAATTTTGCATTATTACAATATAATTGCGACAAACCGTTACTATAAAAAGTAAAATAACGCAATCGATACGAATCTCTATCGCCGTATAGATACACGGCAGGCTTTTAATGTTACTGATTTTTAATTTTAATTTTAATTTCGTTCGGTGTAAAATACGATTTATGAAAATTACTATTAATAAATAATATTGGCAATACACTGTTTAAAGGCAACATTTGCTATGATTATGAAGTATGATTTACTCTATTAGATAATAAAGGTACTGCACGTCATTATTATGGTTTGCTTGTTTTTGTTAAACTTGTAAGCAAAAAATAGTTTGCGAACTTCAACGATGTAATAGCATTACTAAAATGTTAATTGTATCTATTTGATTAAACCTTTATGCAACTAAAACGTCAAAGTACATATTAAAAATTAAATCTTACACTATGAAAAAATTAATTATCGCACTATCGATAGCACTAAGTTGTGTAGCGTTTTCGCAAGAAAAAAATATTGAAAAAAAATCGCCAGAAGAACGAGCAGAAAAACAACTAAAAAAAATGACGCTTGATTTAAACTTAGATCAAAAACAAGTCGCAACTCTTAGCGAACTTTTATTAAATCAGGCTAAAAAGAGAGATGAAAAAATTTTGGCTTACCAAATCAATAAAGAAGACATCGGTTCAATTTCTAGAGAAGATAGAAAAATTTTACTAGCTGAAATGAAACAAAATCAATCAGAAATGAAAGAAAAAATGAAAGAAATTTTAAATGCAGAACAATTTACAAAATGGGAAAAAAAACAACAAGATAAACGAGAAAAAATGATTGAAAAAATAAAAGAGCGTCGCTAATAAATGTACGATTTGCGTATATTATTTAAAAATAAATTTTGATTTTTCAAATTATTATGTTAGTTTTGATTGATTTATATTAAATTTAACATTATGAAAAAAATATTTTTAGCTCTAATTTTGGTCTTTGGTTTAGGGTTTTCTAGTAGTGCTCAGTCAACCGAAAAAAAATTAGACGGAACTCAAAAACAAGATGCATTAGTTGTAAAAACTCTTGAAAATGCGGAACCTGATGCTAAAACCGACGCTAAAGAACTAGGCATTCTAGTAGCGCTAGATGAGGCAAGTGTACAAGCATTTTATCAGTTATTATTAATGAAAAATATGGTTGTTTACGATAGTGAAATGTCCGACGATCGCAAATCGATTATGCGCACTAGTGTTGCGGCAAAAATAAGAGCAACATTAAGTGATTCACAAATGAAGCAACTTGAAAAAAACAACCAACTACTCACCCGACTTATAAACTAATAAAAATGTAAAAGACCCAAATAGTTTTATTTATTTGCAAAAATACATGATATTTGGGTTTTATTTTTATAATTTTTTTGAAACTTTATCAATTGCGTTAATTGTATAATCCAAGTCTTCATATGAAAGTGCATCGGTTATAAACCAACTTTCATATGCTGATGGTGCAATATATATACCTTCCGATAATAACCCGTGAAAGAATTTTTTAAAGGTGTCGTTATCTCCTTTTTTTGCTGTTTCAAAATCAATTACTGCCTCGTCTGCAAAATGTACCGATATCATTGAGCCTACCCTATTAATAGAAAAATTTATATTATTTTTTAATAAAACGGCACGAATGCCACTTTCTAAATATCCAGTTTTTTTATCCAAGCGATCAAAAACAGTATTGTCGTTATTTAATGCTTTGAGCATCGTTAATCCTGCTTCCATAGCCAACGGATTTCCAGACAAGGTACCTGCTTGATACACAGGCCCTAATGGGGCAAGGAAATTCATAATTTCGTTACGAGCCGCAAAAGCACCTACTGGCAAACCGCCACCAATAACTTTACCATAGCAAACAATATCAGCATTTATATTGTACAATTCTTGAACACCGCCTTTTGCAAGTCGAAAACCAGTCATCACCTCATCAAAAATCAATAACGTTCCGTGTTCAGTACAAAGGTTTCTTAGTCCTTTCAAAAAACCATCTTTAGGCGGAATACAGCCCATATTACCAGCAACTGGTTCTATAATTAATGCTGCAATTTGATTTTTATTTGCCTCAAATAATGACTTCACATTATCTAAATCATTGTAATTACCCAAAAGTGTATCTTTGGCCGTTCCTTTGGTTACTCCTGGGCTGTTTGGTGCACCAAAAGTGATAGCACCACTACCAGCCTGAATCAAAAACGAATCAGAATGCCCATGATAGCATCCGGCAAACTTAATAATCTTGTCGCGATTTGTAAAGCCTCGTGCCAATCGAATTGCACTCATACAAGCTTCGGTACCAGAATTTACAAATCGTATTTTATCAATATTTGGTACCATCGAAATGGCTAATTTTGCAATTTCAGTTTCTAATTCAGTCGGCATACCAAACGAAGTTCCTTTTTTTGCTCGCTCGGTAATTGCGTCAATAACTGGTTGATAAGCATGCCCTAAAATCATTGGCCCCCATGAATTAATGTAGTCTATTAATCGATTGCCGTCTACATCATATAAATAGGCACCCTCTGCTCGTTCTACAAAAATTGGAGTTCCACCTACCGATTTAAATGCTCGAACTGGCGAATTAACGCCTCCCGGAATTACTTTTTCGGCTTCATTAAAAAGTTGACTACTTCGTTGATATTGCATTTTAATTGAATTAATTTTTATTATATTTTTAAATACCGTTAGTCTAAAATTAAAGTTTGTCCTAACGAGATTCCCGATGCTGTAATATTATTTTTTTGTTTTAATGTTTCTATCGAAATATTGTACTTTTTTGATAACGAATATAAGGTATCTCCTTTAATTACAATATGATAGTTCGGATTCATTGTTACATCGGTTCTTGAAATTTCAGAAGTTGACTTGCCAGTAGCTGTATTTTTTATAACTTCATTTAAATCATTATTTAATACCTCATCATCGTATTGATTTAATCGATAGCGCTCTATCAACCCAATTAATTTACCTGGATAATTTGCATCGGTGGCATAACCCGCATCTTTAAGACCGTTTGCCCACGCAGCATAATCATTTTTTGAAAACTTAAACAAAATTGCATATCGAGGTCTATTAGCCAAAAATAAAGAATGATCATTATAAGATTCAAACGGATTGTTATATTTTCTAAAGCACTCTTGGGCACTATCATCATCATAATTAACACTTGGCCCAGTCCAATCTTTATGACATTTTATTCCAAAATGGTTGTTTGCCTGAATGCTCAACGGCCCTGTACCAGCGCCCGATTCTAAAATACCTTGCGCCAAAGTAATGCTTGCCGGAATACCATATTTTACCATATCAATTTTAGCAATACTCTTAAAATTTGAAATATAATCTAAAACCATTGTGTTTGTAACTTTTACTTTTGCAGTCGCTTCAAGTGTTTGTGTCTCTTCGGGCTTGTCTTGATTATTTGTATTTTCTTGTTTTTTTTCAAAAATCACTTTTGTTTTGGCTGTTATCACTTTAGGCTTTACCACTACTTTAACAGGATATCTATTTATTTTAGTTCTAGATTTGGGTTGATTTTGTACTACAAGCTTTGACGAATTACATCCTACAATGAACATAAAAGTGGAAAAAATTACTATGTTAAAGAATTGTTTGAATTGTAGTTGCATTTTTTTGTTTTAATTTTTGGTTCATTCCTTCAATTCCTTGTAAACCGCCGCTATGAATAATCAAAATGGTTGAATTTTTAGGAAAATAATTATTTTTTATTAAATCTAGAACGCCAAAAACCATTTTGGACGTATAAATTGGATCTAATAAAATGTGGTGTTCGTTATGAAATAAATTTATAAAATCTATTAAATCAGGAGTTACCTTGCCATAACCCCCAAAATGATAATCACGAATTAACTCCCAATTATTATTGATGGCAAATTTACGAATATCTTTTTGTAAAAAATCACCTTTTAATGCTGGAAATCCTAAAATTTTTTGGTGCGAAAAAGAGCTATTACTAATTCCAGCAATAGTGCCACCTGTTCCAACGCAGGTACATATAAAATCATAAATTGCATCCGCCGGTGATAAAATTTCTTCGCATCCTTTAACAGCCAAATCATTAGACCCTCCTTCTGGGAGTAGATAAAAATTTCCATATTCAGATTTTAATGTTACTAAAAACAGCTCGTCATTTTTACGGCGATAGCATTCACGTGTGATAAATTTAAATTCCATTCCGCACGATTTTGCAAATGCCAAGGTAGGGTTTTCGCTAATTTTAAATTCTAGCTCCTCACCTCTTATTATTCCAATCGATTTTAATCCGTTTTGGCTGGCTCCATAAGCGGTTGCAGCAATATGATTTGAATATGCTCCACCGAAAGTTAAAATACTCGTTTGTTTTTGTTTTTTTGCTTCAAGCAAATTATATTTTAATTTTCGAAATTTATTTCCCGAAATATGTGGATGAATTAAATCTTCCCGCCTCATAAAAAGCGATATATCTACATTTTGTAAATGAATTTGTTGCGTGCTAACGTTCACCTATAATTGCTTTAAATTAAAATAAGTATGAAAATCATACTATTATTACGTTTTCATTAAATGTTAAATACATAATGCTGTAAAAAAAATTAGTTTTAGACGTTACCGATAAAAGGTTTCGATTTTTTAATAGACTTTTTTCTGACACAAAAAACATCTAAAATAAAGAGTAGCCCTTCAAAACGGCCGTTAAAGCAATTCTATTATGACACATATTCTGTTTACTTTTCATATTTTTATAACCCTATTGTGCTCTACATTTTGAATTGCACTAGCATTTTACAAATAATTTCAATGCTGTTCTTATACACAGCAAATGTATTTAAAAAACCTTAAAAATAACCTTTCTTTTAAATAAGTAACGTTGTTTTCGTTTTCATACGCCTCTCGCTCAAAAGCAATATTTCGATAGGCCAAATACCAACTTCTATATTGCAATCGTCTGTAGAGCAATTCTACTAAATACCATAAATAAAATGGCAAAACCAATAATTCCAATTGTTGTCGCAAATGAATCCTTTCGTGATTTATAAGTACAAAATTATCTTTGAGCTTTTTATTTCGAACCAAAATAAATGGAAATAGCGTTACACCATCAATTTTAAATCGTGTTAAATATTTAAAAACAATTATTATCATATCCTACAAATTTCTTATATTTACCATTATGTTTGACCAAAATAAAGAAAAAAAACAAATTGAAGGAGAAGATTATTATTTAACACCCGAAGGTTACAAATGTTTTACCGAAAAACACCATTTAAAACGTGGCTATTGTTGCAAAAATGGTTGTCGACACTGTCCGTACGGATTTGATAAAAAAACAGGAGGTTTAAAAAAATAACTCGAATTCTGAGTCGCAAATAATTACAAATTTACTAGTGCAGGTATTTCATTTTATAGTTATAAAAGAAAATAAATTATAGATTACTAATGACCTTGTTTACATTATGATTACTAATAAAATGCGATTAATTTAAAAGCAAAATCGAAGCAGAAAAAAAATGTTTCTTAAAGAAAAAAAATGACCTTTCAACAACAAATACTGCAAGGAATTCCAGGTGTTTTACCGCAAATAAAAAGCTTTGACGCACTAATTAATCGTGCCCCAAAACGCAAAGACGTATTGTCAGTAGATGAGAAAAAATTAGCGCTTCAAAATGCACTACGGTATTTTGACAGTAAACACCACGAAACACTTTTACCCGAATTTAAAGCCGAACTCGAAACCTACGGGCGCATTTATATGTATCGCTTTCATCCCGATTATAAAATATATGCACGGCCAATTTCTGAATATCCTGGAAAATCAGAGCAAGCAAAAGCCATCATGCTTATGATTCAGAACAATCTTGATCATGATGTGGCGCAGCATCCGCTCGAGCTAATTACGTATGGTGGTAACGGAGCCGTTTTTCAGAATTGGGCACAATATCTATTAACTATGCAGTATTTGTCCACCATGACTAACGAGCAGACTTTGGCTATGTATTCTGGGCATCCAATGGGTTTGTTTCCGTCGCATGGTGACGCACCGCGCGTAGTTGTGACAAACGGAATGGTAATTCCTAACTACTCGTTGCCAAACGACCTCGAGAAATTTAATGCACTTGGCGTATCGCAATACGGCCAAATGACCGCCGGAAGTTATATGTACATAGGCCCGCAAGGCATTGTTCACGGCACTACAATTACTGTTTTAAACGGATTTAGAAAAATCCAAAAAAATCCAAAAGGTGGCTTATTTGTGACTTCAGGTTTAGGAGGAATGAGCGGGGCGCAGCCTAAAGCTGGCAATATTGCAGGTTGCATAACCGTTTGTGCCGAAGTAAATCCTAAAATTGCAAAAATTCGCTTTGAACAGAAATGGATAAATGAACTTATTTCAGATTTAAATGAATTAGTACTTCGAGTTCAAAACGCACAACAAAATCAAGAGGTAGTTTCAATTGGTTATCTTGGAAATGTGGTAGATATTTGGGAACGATTTGATACCGAAAATATAAAAATTGATTTAGGTTCCGATCAAACTTCATTGCACAATCCGTGGGCGGGCGGATACTACCCTGCTGATATGTCATTTAACGATGCTAATGATATGATGGCCAACCAACCCGAATTATTTAAAACAAAAGTGCAACAAACTTTAATTCGACATGCCAAAGCAATAAACAAACATACCTCCAAAGGAACCTATTTTTTTGATTACGGCAACGCTTTTTTGCTAGAAAGCTCACGAGCTGGAGCGGCAGTTTTTGCTGAAAACGGAATCGATTTTAAATATAATTCCTATGTACAAGATATTATGGGCCCTATGTGTTTCGATTACGGTTTTGGACCTTTTCGCTGGGTTTGTGCCTCTGGTAAGGCTTCCGATCTTTTATTAACAGACCAAATTGCCTGTACTGTTTTAGAAAAATTAGCTCAAACAGCGCCATCAGAAATTCAGCAACAAATGCACGATAACATTCAATGGATAAAAGGCGCACAACAAAACAATCTTGTGGTTGGTTCACAAGCCCGAATTCTATATGCAGATTCAGATGGTCGAATTCAAATTGCCGAAGCATTTAATCAGGCTATTGCAAAAGGTGAAATTGAAACTATAATTTTAGGTCGCGATCACCACGATGTTTCAGGCACTGATTCGCCCTACCGAGAAACTTCTAATATTTACGATGGCTCTCGTTTTACCGCTGATATGGCGATACAAAACGTAATTGGCGATAGTTTTCGTGGAGCTACTTGGGTATCCATTCACAACGGTGGTGGTGTAGGTTGGGGCGAAGTAATTAACGGTGGTTTTGGTATGGTTCTTGACGGATCAAAAGAAGCTTCAACCCGATTACAATCGATGCTTTTTTGGGATGTAAATAACGGTATTGCAAGACGCAATTGGGCTCGAAACGAAGGAGCAGTTTTTGCAATAAAACGTGCTATGGAGAAACAACCTTTATTGCAAGTCACAATTCCGAATTTAGTAGATGAAAAACTATTAAATATGGTGTTCTAAAAATGTAAACGTTAAGAAAAAAATACAACGCATAATTTCAATAATTTATGAACCTAAAAAAAAAGATATGAAAAATTTAAAATTAATTCCGATTCTAACTTTTATTTTGCTTTTTGCCTCTTGCAATGCAGTTCGAGTAAATGCTGATTTTGATAAAGAGGTCAATTTTAGTGAATTTAAAACCTACGCATTTTATAAAACAGGTATCGATAAAGCTGAAATTTCTGACCTAGACAAAAAACGAATATTACGTTCAATTGATAATCAAATGCAAAAAAAAGGCTTTACAAAAAGCGAAACACCCGATTTGCTGATTAACATTTTCACCAAAGAAAAACAACAAGTTGATGTAAATCAATTTAGTATGGGATGGGGATATGGCTGGGGAATGGGCTGGAATCCTTGGATGTGGGGCGGCAATACAAACATGGTAAATACCTATACCGAGGGAACTTTATTTATTGATTTAATTGATGCTAAGAAAAAGGAAATGGTTTGGCAAGGTGAAGGACAAGGTAATTTAACAAAAAACTCTAGTGAAAAAGAAGGTGTTATTGATGAATTTGTACGTCGTATTTTAGAACAATATCCGCCCGTTTTAAAAAAATAAATACGGATAGTAAGAATTACATATTTTACATTAATACGTTATATAATCCACTAAAATTACATTAAACTAAATTAATAAGTGTTTTTTTAAACAATAACGCTATTAAAAAGAGCTTAAATCAACTTATTTTTTAATATTTTAACTATATATACAAGAATTTGAAAAAATAAATTTGTTGGTTTCAAAAAAACTATTACATTTGTACTATAAACATAGTAGATTCTTTAAATAAAATGAAAAATATTTTTATACTTATCGCTGTCATTGTAGTTATTATCATTGTGATTCCACAATCGTGACGGGAGATTTTGTATCTATTATATAGCAAACCTTCCTTTATCGGAGGGTTTTTTTTTTACACTTAAACCTAAATAGCAAACTTATGTATTTCGACAAGCAAACCACTTTAT
>JAYVGC010000013.1:0-5130 GCA_043772535.1 Flavobacterium sp.
TTGATTTTATTATGTCCGAATTGCCATACAGAAGTTCATAAGAAAGATAGAAATATTAAACTTACAGATTTATTAGAGAGAAAATCAACTCATATGAAAGGTGATAGAATTGCTGGAAGTTTGCAGTTTGATGTCACTCAAAGTAAGATTAAAATGGCTGAAATATTTTTTCAAAATTTCGCAAATTTTTTAAGTTTTGGTGGTGAAAATGTTATTTCATTAGAAAAGTCAAATGCAGAATATTTTTTGAATTGCAGATTTTTTAATAAGAATGGACATTTAATTTTTTGGATGTCAAAAAACCGATATTGGGCACCAAGTATTTTTAAACTTTCGTTGGGAAACAAATCTATAGAAATAGAAAATTCGGTTGATTCTTTTCAAAAATTAAAAGTTTGGCAAATTGATGATTATTTATGTTTACAAGGTACAAACTATTGTAAAGGAAATAAAATTTCGATTGATTCCTACAAAACTAAAATTGGTAGCATAGTATTTTCTGGACGTGGAACGATTATGGGAAATGGTACGAATAGCTTATTTAATATGTAATTAATTTTAAAAAACTCTCTTGTTTTGCACAATTTTGGTACAATAACCGCTAACTCATAAATATACGCAACTCTAAAAGTTGCTTTTTTTCAAGTGTCGTCGATTTTCAATGTTTTATAATTGATAATACAAAAAAGCGCAATGCAGAATATTTTTTTATCAAGCTCTAAAATCAAATATGGCGCATTTTTCTTATAAATCACCTAATTGTCTTTTTATGTTTCGAATGCTTATGTCACGTGCATATAGGAAGCACCGCACTTTTGAATAGCTCGTATGACAATCAAATTGTTTTAAAAATTATAGTAATTATGATTAAAGTTAATTGCCAACAAGCCACAAAGGCATGCGAAATTTGCGATATATAGTGGAGAAATATGTTGTCGATCTTAGTCAAAAATGATGAGAATCATAGAAATATGCAACCAAAAACAAATTAAATTTTTCGTTAAAAGGTAGGGTTTCATTGCGCGGCTTGCAGGCACAACGATACTCTAGCTGTTGGCGGATGTTTTTTATTCATAAAGGTTTTTTAAACTAAATATTTTATTTTCTGTTTTATTATTTTTTATATATTCAACTTTTAATTCTGAATTTTTTTGGATATACTTATTTTTAAATTCTTCAAATTCGCATTCCGAATTTAAATATAATAAAGTTTGATTATTTATTTTTGTAATCGTATCATTTAAATTAATTCCCATTTTCTGAATTTCAGAATTTATTCCTATACTGGATATAATAACTACATTTTGTCTATACTTAAAATTGATATTTAATATACTATCGCTTGGTTTGGGTAAATTTAAATTAGCAATATAAAATTTTTTGTGTTTTGTATCGATTATTACATCACTTTTTTGAATAATGTTATTGCCTATGTTACCATTACCACTTTTCTTTTTAAACTGAATTATTCGCATTAAATTTTCAGTTGTACCCAATTTAATTTTCTTGTTATAAATTGAAAAATTTATTTTTTGACCTTCTTTAATTCCTTTGATATAAGTTTCCTTTGATTTTATTGGAATATCGGTTTTACCTAAAATTTTTGAATTTAAATTTAAAAGTATATTTCCATCAGCATAACCTGTATCAAGTAATAACCACTGATTATTGTTGCCTCTTACTTTTATATATGGTTGTCCCATAAAGCGTTTTAATTTTATGGGGTTTTTTAAAATTTCAATTGGTAATTTGTTTACTTCATTAGTTATTTTAAGTTTTTTATTAGCGGAATCAAAATAAAAATAACCTTGATTCAATATATTAGCACCAATTATACCATCAATTTTTATATTACATTTTTCTGAAAACAAATCAGATTCTGTAGAGTTTATTCTTATGTTTTCAATATTAATTTCACCAATATTTAGCGTGGTTAAGTAACTTAAACCAGAAACATCGTTTCCATTAATATCTCTTGAAACGACGGTAATTCCATTTTCTAATTTTAATTCAGAATTTAGTTTTTCAGAAACCATTGTAATTGCTCCAGTATCAAAAATAAAATTGTAATCATTTATTGAGTTATTTATTTTTGCTTTGATAATTATAAAACCATTTTCGATTTTATATGGTATTTCGGTATAGAATAATTTTTTTTGTGAATTTGGAGCATAGTGCATATCAATTAGCTTGTTTCCAAATATATTTCTTATTATTGTTGAACAAGATGACAAACTTATTAAGGTTATGATTAATAAAGTTATTTTGTATTTCATTTATAGTATGATTTTAATTGCTAAATTAAAATTTAAAATATAATTATTTGTGAATGATTTGTTAATGCGTTTTTTCAATTGTTGTTGATTATAAATGTTATCTAATTAACACTACAAAAAATGCAATGCGGAATAATTTTTTGTCAATTTCTAAAATCAAAGATGGTACTTTTTTCTTATGAATCATCTAATGGTCTTTTTATGTTTCGAATGTTTTTTTAGCTTTTGAGTTTACTACAAAGCTGTTTTGTTATCTCTGTGAACTAATAATTCTTAAATAATGCTAATGTAGGTGTCTTACGCAAATACTTGAGTCGCAAACGGTGCAGCACACCTTTAGTGGTTTTTGTCAAAATACTTTTACACCAAAATGTTTGTGTTGCAAAACAGGCAATTTACATCGAATAGCGGTTTTTGACCAGCGCGGTCCACCATCTTGGTATCTTGGCGGTAGCCAAAATTCAAGTTCTTGTAAAAATTAAATTATGGGTAAGGGTATTTACGTCCCAATGTGACGCAAAACACTCCAAAAATTAAATTAAAACTACTTCAAAAAAAGAGGACTCTAAATTTTCTTGCTATTCTCTCTTTCCTCTTTACGAAAACTCCATAAGTGTTGCCTGACGTGTAATTGGTTTCGTTCAACGCGGGTTTCATTGCTCGGCTTACAGCCGCAACGAAACCCTAGCTGTTAACTGATGTGTTATTTTTTTTGCCGTTTTATTATTGGATACCAAAGTTGATAGAACCATTTGTCTTTTGGATCATTTATTATTCCATATTTAGTTGGATAACGATGCGGAAAATAAGCAGTTTTAAAAACAACGTCCCAAATTATTAAAACAGTTGCATAATTTCCCATTGGTGCAGAATGCTCGTCAATTCCGTGATGTGCGTGATGTGTAGATGGTAAAGTAATAAATCTTTCTAAAATCCAAGTTATGGGTTTTAAAAATTTATGTTTGTACAAAAATGAATCCCATTTTATGTTTGTGTGTGTAATAACACTAATAATTCCGATAATCATTATCGAAATTATATAGGCTTTTCCAAGTCCAAAATAAACCATTGTTGCAGAATACCAAAGATTTGGCATCAGCACAAACCATAACCAATTTTCTCGATATGAAACGGCAATATTCATATCTGGCGAAGTGTGATGCGTTTTGTGAATGTTCCACAACCAAGTCCATTCGTGACCTTTTCGATGATACCAATAATGCAAAAATTCGTCTGGTATAAAAATAATCAAAACACCCAACCAAATTGGCAAATGACTTAATGAATTTGCATAATTTGGAAAAAAATGACCTGCAAGCAAACTTGTTAAAAGGACAATGGTTGGTTTTATAATAATGGCTAATTGAGCAACACTAATAAAATCTATAATCCAATCGTCTTTTCTTCTTTTTGAATTGGCATAAACGCCCGTGACTGCTTCAATAATTCCGAAACCAACCAAAACCGATGTAACAACTATTGTATCTTGATGTATCATAAATTATAAATTTTAGCAACAAGTTACTTTTGTTCTTAAATTATTCCAATATATTTTTGTCGATGAAAATAATGTTACAAGATGTATCATTGCAATTATGATTGCTCCAGGAATTAGATTTTTGACTATAAATAGGAATGTAGTATGATTTTCAATTCCATTAAAGTTTTGAATCAAAGTAAATTCATTATTTACCAATTGAATTTTTATGGCAAGAAAAACTGCAATCGATGCAAAATGAAATCCGTTTACAAAAAGATGTAAAATATATTCCCATCGAGGAAGTCCACCCATAAATTTTCGGCTGTTAGTTTCTGAAAACGCATCAATTCCTAAAACTAAAATATCTAAAACAACAATAGTAATTCCAATAAAAAAACTTGTATTGCAATTTTGCTTAATAAACAAGAAATATAAAATTGCAGGAAAAAAAATGGCTCTAATTGTATGAGTCAAATGTTCAAATCTACTGTTAGGATTATTATGTAATTGGTATTTAAATATATGCAAATAAAAACCATCATAGACGGCTAAAAGAGCAAAAAGTGTAATTAAAATTGATGAGATAATAAAAACGATTTCCATTTTGAAGATTTAAAATTATTTCAACAAAAATACAACTGCTTATTCTTTATAAAAAGGACATTTGTCCTTAAATTGATTTACTAATTTCTAATTTTATTCTGCTTAATGTTCGACTTGTAATTCCTAAATAGGATGCAATATATTGGTTTGCAGCTTTTTGAACTATTTGAGGTTGTTCGTTCATTAATCTCAAATATTTTATTTTTGCTGTGTCGTTATTTAAACCCGAAGCATATTTTTCCATACCAATATATTCTCTTTCGGCAATCAACCTTCCTATTTTTCCCCAAATTGCACTTTCAATGTACAATTTTTGCAAATTATCATAACTAATTACCAATAATTCTGTTTCCTCTAACGCTTGAATGTTCAATTTTGAAGGCTCTTGAACAATAAAACTTTTATATGACGATGTCAAATTATTTTCCGAACAAAAACAAGAAGTTGTATCTTCTGAATTTTCATTAAGATAAAATGTTCTCAAAATTCCTTTATTAATGAATGCAATTTGCTTACAAATTTCATTTTCTTTCAAGAAATAGTCACCTTTTTTTAATTTTATCATACTAAAATACTGAAACCCATTTTCAAAATCTTTTTCAGAAATTAGAGTGATTTTGTTTAAAAATTGATGTAAATTATTTTCAAGTTTCATTCTTTCGGTTTGTTGAGAAAGGCGGTTTCAAGTTTCTATTGCAATTTTTTGCGTTTAATTTACACTTTGTTTTTTAATTCAGAAAGCCAAATTCTCGTTGCTTTTAGGCTTTCTAA
>JAYVGC010000014.1:0-39355 GCA_043772535.1 Flavobacterium sp.
GTACACCTTCACTTGCTTTTAAAGCCAGTACTTCAAAATTATTTTTCTGATTTGGTAGTGCAGCTGGGTTGGGGTCAATATAAAAAACCGGAATACCATACGGTGTATATTGAAGTAAACCCGCAGCAGGGTATACTTGTAAAGAAGTTCCAATTACGGCAAAAAAATCTGCATTTTGTGTTATTTCCAATGCAGTTTCCAATTCCGGTACATCCTCACCAAACCACACAATATGTGGTCGTAATTGAAACCCTTTATCGTCCAAATCGCCTGTTTTTAAATCGCCACTCCACTCTAAAATATAATTATAATCCTTAACGCTTCTCACTTTATCCAATTGACCGTGTAGGTGTAAAACATTCGTACTTCCTGCTCTTTCGTGCAAGTTATCTACATTTTGAGTAATTATTGTTACATCAAAATGTTGTTCTAACGCCGCTAAAGTTAAATGACCCAAATTGGGTTTTACAATTAGTAATTGACGCCGCCTGTCGTTATAAAATTGCAAAACTAATTCTTGATTTTTTTTCCAGCCCTCGGGTGTTGCCACATCATTCACGTTGTGTCCTTCCCAAAGCCCTTCTGAATCGCGAAAGGTTTGAATGCCACTTTCGGCACTAATTCCGGCACCTGTCAATACTACTAATTTCTTTTTTTTTATTTTCATTTTTTTATAAACAACAATGGGTGTTAAAAATACGCTTTTTTACTATTTTTACTAACTAATTTATTCAAATAATGATTGATATTGATTATTTACATTTTCTAGAAAATATTTTAACCGACAACCGGAAGCAACGTTTTTTGGAGGTTTTAAAAATGCGAACCAATCATTTTACAATCGCTATCGAAGATGTTTTTCAGCTCCACAATACGAGTGCTGTGATGCGAAGTTGTGACGTTTTTGGCATTCAACAACTACATGTTGTTGAGGAGCGTTACGCCAAATCGATTGATAAAGAAATAGCAATGGGTGCTCAAAAGTGGGTTGATGTAAACCGTTTTGACTCTATCTCTGATTGTATAACCAATTTAAAATCAAAGGGATACCAAATTATTGCCGCAACCCCACACACTACCGATTGTTTGTTAAATGATTTTGATATTACCCCAAAAAGTGCTTTCTTTTTTGGCACCGAACGCGACGGATTGTCGGCCGAGGTTATTAAAAATGCCGATGGCTTTATCAAAATCCCGATGAGCGGATTTACCGAAAGTCTTAATATTTCGGTTTCGGCAGCCATAATTATTCAAAATGTAATGAGTCGTTTGCATCAATCAACCGTAAATTGGCAACTTACACCACAACAAATCTTAGAAAAACGGCTCGAATGGGCAAAAAATAGTATAAAAGACTGCAAACGAATTGAAGAACGGTATTATCAATAAACGAACTGCAAGACTATTTTTTATCTTGTAACCCAAAAACACTTTGTAAAAGTCCCGATGTGCGCGATTTTAAATCGGTACGTATGTTTTTTTCTTCAACAGTAATCATGGTAAAAACGCCTGCAAGTGCTTGGTTTGTAACATAATCGGTTAAATCTGGGTTTGCTTTGTTTACTAACGGAATGGCGTTGTATTTTAAAATTAAGCTACCCCAAAGAGCATTGGCGCCCACTTTACTCAACGATGTTTTAATTATTGGACTAAATTTGGCATATAAAGCCGTATTTGTAGCACCTTGCAAATACGTTGTTGCAGCATTTTCGCTCCCCATTAATATGGTTTTTGCATCGGCAAATTTAATATTTTTTATCGCCTCAACAAAAACGGGCGTTGCTTGTTTTACAGCATCTTCGGCGGCACGGTTTAAAAGCAATAGCCCCTCGTCGGCAAGGTTTGACATACCAAATTTTCGCAATGTTCGGTCTACTTTTTGCAACTCATCGGGCAGTAAAATTTTTACCAATTCGTTTCTATAAAATCCGTCAATTGCGGTTAGTTTTGCTACTTGTTTGGTCACGCCCTCGTGTAATGCTTCTTTTAATCCGCCAGCAATATCAATGCCTGCAATGCTTGTCGGAATCGATTTTGGTATTTTAATTTTAGGTAATTTTATTTGAGCCGTGCCTAAAAACGGAAATATAAAAGCGACTAAAAATATTTTTTTCATAATATTAGTTTTACTGTAATAGTGCAAATATAGTGCCTAAAAGTATAGTTTTTTTATTTTATTTGGGCATTCCCGCAGAAAAAGCGGTCGGGCAGTACGCTTTATCTTTTATGTTTCGTTAAAAAAAAACGAAACATAAAAGGATGCCGCTTCCGTCCCTAATGCAACACCGATTTCATAAGTACTTTTTGAAAAAAAAAGACAACCTCAAAAGTAATAAATAAAAGACCCAATATTAATAAGATAGCCCCGATTGGAGGGAAAAACAATTGCTTTTTTTAGCAATTTTTTGGAAGGAAAGCGGGAACGATTTTTATAAACAAACACCCAAATTTTTGCTTTAAATAAAAAAGAAAATAATTTTAAAAGTTGTAAATTGCACCCAAATAATTATCAAATTCATATAATGGACGTCCAAATACCGTATATTCCTATAAATAAAGTAAGAATTGTAACCGCAGCAGCACTTTTTGATGGGCATGATGCCGCAATTAATATTATGCGTCGCATTATTCAATCCACAGGTGTTGAAGTAATACATTTGGGGCACGATCGCAGTGTTGATGAGGTGGTTAATACAGCTATTCAAGAAGATGCAAATGCTATTGCACTTACGTCGTACCAGGGCGGGCACAACGAATATTTTAAATACATGCGTGACTTGCTTAACGAAAAAGGAGCGCAGCATATTAAAATTTTTGGTGGCGGTGGTGGCGTAATTTTACCGTCAGAAATTGCCGATTTAGAAGCCTATGGCATTACCAAAATATATGCTCCAGACGACGGAAGAGCCATGGGATTGCAAGGAATGATTAACGATTTGGTTCAAAAATCAGATTTTGCCGTTGGCGATGTCTTAAACGGCGAAATTAATACTCTTGCCCAAAAAGATGCCCGTTCTATTGCCAGAATTATATCGTCGGCAGAGAATTTTCCGGAGGTGGCACAACCAATATTAGATGAAATTCGCCAAATAAATAAAACAAGTACAATTCCGGTTCTAGGAATTACAGGAACAGGAGGTTCTGGAAAGTCATCGTTGGTTGATGAGTTAGTACGACGGTTTTTAATAGATTTTCCTGAAAAAACAATCGGAATAATTTCGGTTGACCCTTCCAAACGAAAAACAGGCGGCGCACTATTGGGCGACAGAATCAGAATGAATGCCATTAATAATCCACGAGTTTATATGCGCTCGCTAGCCACGCGACAATCAAATTTGGCCTTGTCAAAATATGTAGCTCAAGCTATTGAGGTGTTGAAAGGAGCAAAATATGATTTGATTATTTTAGAAACGTCGGGAATAGGGCAAAGTGATACCGAAATTATGGAGCATTCGGATGTGTCGTTATATGTAATGACGCCCGAATTTGGAGCAGCAACGCAATTAGAAAAAATTGATATGCTTGATTTTGCCGACATTGTAGCGTTGAATAAATTTGACAAACGCGGTGCTTTAGACGCCTTACGTGATGTGCGAAAACAATACCAACGCAATCATAATTTATGGGAAACAGCTACTGATGAAATGCCTGTTATAGGCACCATTGCCTCACAATTTAACGATCCTGGAATGAACTCGTTATACAAAAAGTTGATGGATAAGGTGGTCGAAAAAACTGGAGCTACTTTACGGTCAACTTTTACCATTTCGAGAGAAATGAGTGAAAAAATATTTGTAATTCCGCCGCACCGCACGCGTTATTTATCAGAAATTGCCGAAAGTAACCGCAAGTACGACGAAATTGTTATTACCCAAGTCGAAGTGGCTCAAAAGTTATATGGGATTTATAAAACTATAGAATCTGTGGCAGGAATTGTTCCTAAAACAACAAAAGTTGGGTTGAAAATTGAAATAAAAAATCAAGACGAAGCTATTTTTGTGCGTCTTTTAGAACAGCAATTTGAGAAAGTAAAAATGAACTTAGATCCTTATAACTGGGAAGTAATTTTAACTTGGAACGAAAAAGTGGCAACATATAAAAATCCGTTTTATAGTTTTAAAGTTCGTGATAAAGAAATAAAAATTGCTACCCATACCGAAAGTTTATCGCACAGCCAAATACCAAAAATTTCGTTACCTAAATACCAAGCGTGGGGCGATATTTTACGATGGAATTTGCAAGAAAATGTTCCGGGCGAATTTCCGTTTACCTCGGGTTTGTATCCGTTTAAGCGCGAAGGCGAAGATCCAAGCAGAATGTTTGCAGGAGAGGGCGGTCCGGAGCGCACAAACAAACGTTTTCATTATGTAAGTGCAGGTTTGCCCGCAAAACGACTGTCAACAGCATTTGATTCGGTAACATTATATGGCAACGACCCCGATTTACGGCCTGATATTTATGGAAAAATAGGAAACGCAGGTGTATCAATTTGCTGTTTAGACGATGCGAAAAAATTATATTCAGGATTTGATTTAAGCCATCCATTAACATCGGTATCGATGACAATTAATGGGCCTGCGCCAATGTTACTTGGGTTTTTTATGAATGCGGCCATTGATCAAAACTGTGAAAAATACATCATCGAAAACGACTTGCAAAATGAAGTTAAAGCCAAAATTTTAGATATTTATAATAAAAAAGGGCAGACACAACCGCACTATAATGGCGATTTACCCGAGGGCAACAACGGTTTAGGATTATTATTACTTGGCGTAACAGGCGATGAAGTGTTACCTGTAGACGTGTATAACGATATAAAAATTAAAACATTAGCCCAAGTTCGTGGTACAGTGCAAGCCGATATTTTAAAAGAAGATCAGGCACAAAACACTTGTATTTTTTCGACTGAATTTGCCTTGCGATTGATGGGTGATGTGCAGGAATATTTTATAAAACAAAACGTACGAAATTTTTATTCGGTTTCTATTTCAGGTTATCATATTGCCGAAGCAGGTGCAAATCCGATTTCGCAATTGGCATTTACGCTATCCAACGGTTTTACGTATGTCGAATATTATTTAAGTCGTGGTATGAATATTAATGATTTTGGACCCAACTTGTCGTTCTTTTTCTCGAACGGAATTGACCCTGAATATGCTGTAATAGGACGCGTAGCACGAAAAATTTGGGCAAAAGCCATGAAAAATAAATATGGTGCCAATGAACGAGCTCAAATGTTAAAATACCACATTCAAACTTCGGGAAGGTCGCTACATGCACAGGAAATAGATTTTAACGATATACGAACCACATTACAAGCATTATATGCCATTTATGATAACTGTAACTCGTTGCATACCAATGCGTATGACGAAGCAATAACAACTCCAACCGAAGAATCGGTACGCCGTGCCATGGCGATTCAGTTAATTATTAACAAAGAACTGGGATTGGCAAAAAACGAAAACCCAATTCAAGGATCTTTTATTATCGAAGAATTAACCGACTTGGTAGAAGAAGCCGTTTTAATAGAATTTGATCGCATTACCGAACGTGGTGGCGTTTTAGGAGCGATGGAAACCATGTACCAGCGTGGCAAAATTCAAGAAGAAAGTATGCACTACGAAATGTTAAAACATACTGGAGAGTTTCCGATTATTGGAGTGAACACCTTTTTGAGTTCAAAAGGATCACCAACTGTTTTGCCAGCCGAAGTAATTCGCGCCACCGAAGATGAAAAACAATTTCAAATCAAAACACTTCAAAATTTGAATAAAGCCAACGAAAGTTTAATTGCAGAGCAAATTGCATTATTACAAAATGCTGCAATTAAAAACGAAAATATTTTTGAGTTGTTAATGAATGCCACGAAAATATGCTCGTTGGGTCAAATTACAAGTGGTTTATTTGAAGTAGGCGGGCAGTACCGACGGAATATGTAAAAGGGTGCGTATATTTATGCTGAACCACAAATTATAGAATGCGTACTGAGATACCAAATACTATCAAATGGCTATTCCACCCCGTATTTTATTAAATTTTGAAATACCTGAAAAAAAATGCGAAAGCATAAAAATATGCTAGGTCTATTTTTTGTGTTTTTATGATGCGAAAAGTTGTCATTATTTAAGATGTATTATACATAGCCTAACGTTATAAAAAAGGCAGCTAATAAAATAATTTTAAAAAATAATGTTTCGTAACGATATGGGGGAATCTGTAGGAATTAGTACTAAAGCGCAACACCATCGACAGTTGAAGGTTCTCAAATTCTAAATCATGATTTGTTAGTTGGAGGATTTCTGTGTCAAGATTAATCGGTTGCGACAACGCTAAAAACTTCAAAAGGATTGATCGGGAAAAAAGGTATTTTGTGGTGGTGTATTCACAATATTTTGAGTGAGAAAGAAAACAAAATCAAATTGTTTTTATAAAATGAGGATATTTTAGACGTTCCCCAAGGGCTTGCATTCCTTTCTAGCTCATACATCTGTGTAGATAAGGTTATTTGAAAACTGTAAATTTGGTTTTATATCTCTAAAATGGGTAGTTGGCTAAAGGTTCGAGCATCAATAAATGTTGAATATCATTAAACACTACTTAATAACAATGCTTTATGTGCGACATTCTAGAAAACAGAAACGTTAAAAAAAATTGAATAAAAAGTATTAATTTAGCATCTCAATACTAGCGAATAAAATACAATGAAAAATAAATATGTTGACTTTATTTCGGACGAACATTTGTTGAATTGCATTGCAAATCTTCATAAAGGGTATTTAAAAGCGAAGAACAATATCACAAAAAAGAGCTTTTATAGCAACAAAGTTGATACAATTAAATTGACTTTTGATGCCCTGTTTAATGATATTAATCAAGAAAGTCTAATTCAAGCTGAAATATTGCGGCAAATTGATAAATCAATAAACAATTCTATTGGAACTTTTCACGAGCAAATTTTAGGAGGAATAGAAGGTTTTCAGGTTGGAAATTTAAGTGGTTTTGATATTAAAGCAAATGATGATACTATGTTTGCAGACATCAAAAATAAACACAACACAATGAATAGCAGTTCGGCTGAAAGTTTATTTCAAAAATTGAAAACTTATGCTGACAATTATAAACTAGCCAAATGTTACTGGGTTCAAATTCTTGCAAAAGGGAGTTTTTGTGAATTATGGAAAGGAGAAATAAACGGCAAAGAATACAGTCATAGCAAAGTTTATAAAATTTCAGGTGACCAATTTTATGCCCTACTGTCACGAAAAGAAAATGCACTTTTTGAATTATACAAAGTATTACCTTCGGCAATAAACGATTATTTGAATTCGATTGAAAAAAGCGATATTATTAAAGAAAATTCTGCTTTGGACGAAATAAAATCGGAAATTAAAACTTCTAAAAGAGCAATTCTAGACCAAATTACTTTTGAAAATTACAGTTATTATTTGGGTTTTGATAAATTGTAGTAAGAATTCAAAAACTTAATAATCGAGTAACCAACTTCTTTTCCAAGGTTTACTGGAACAGCATTCCCAATTTGTTTATATTGTTGTGCTACTGAGCCTTCGAATTTCCAAGCATCTGGGAAAGTTTGAATTCTCGCATATTCTCGAACCGTAAACGGTCGTGTTTCTTCTGGATGACATCTTTCAGTTTGCTTCTGTGCAGGACTGCAAGTTAAAGTTAAACATGGTTCGTCCCAACCTATTCGCCTTGCAATTCCAGTTTTTCCACCACCAAGATGAAAACTTCCGCCCATAAATTCTTTTTGAATTTCTAAAGGTAAATCACGCCAATAACCTTTTTGCGGAACTAAATCTAAAACGTCAATCTTACTTTTCGGGTATTTTGAACCTTCAGATTTTGGAACATTACAATTAAACAATTCGCCTTTTTTTAAAGCATCTTTTAAATTATAGATTTTTTTATACGGTTTAGGATATTCATATTTCAAATCAATATCTTTTCTAATTCCAACAACAATTAATCGTTCTCGCTTCTGCGGAACATTAAAATTTATTGCTTTTAAAACTTGAACAGGAACAACATTGTAACCAATTTCGTCAAGAATTGAAATCATTCCTTGCAAAGTTTTTCCGTTCTCGTGACTTAACAAACCGCGAACGTTTTCTCCAATACAAATCGGAGGATTTACTTCTTTTATAGCTCTTGCAAATTCGTAAAATAAAGTGCCACGAGCATCGGCTAAACCGAGTTTTTTTCCAGCATAACTAAATGCTTGGCAGGGAAAACCACCAGTAACGACATCAATTTTATTATGATATTCGGAGAAATTAAAAGATTTAATATCACCCTCCAAAACATTCCAATTTGGACGATTGTTTCGTAAAGTTTGGCAAGCCCATTTATCAATTTCGTTTAATGCAACGCATTTTAACCCTGCTTTTTCCATTCCAACAGCTAAACCGCCAGCACCAGCGAACAATTCTAAAACAGTGTAAACGTTATGGGGTTCTGCATAATTTGAAACGGTTTCTTGAATATCGACGTCCAAAAAGCCAGCAAACAATGTGTATACATCGGCTTTACGATAAACTCTATAGTTGCTCAACGGTTCTCGAACCGCAGAAAGTTTGCCTTCTTTATCCCAACGACGTAAAGTTTCTTTACTTTTACCAATATATTCGGAAGTTTCCGAAAGTGTCAAATAATTATTCATAACCAAATTCTTTAACCTTACACAATGGTTACAAATTTAAAAGAAAAATTGTAATTACAAAGTAAATTATAAAAAAAATAATAACATTAGGTGAAATACATGTTATAAACAATTCTAGAAAACTACTTTTTAAATATAATTAAAAATATTATTGCTTTCACTGCGATTTTAAATAACATAGTGAAAATCTGAATTTAATTTATATTATTTACACTTTAAAATTTACAGATGAGTTAAAACCACCGTTTTGAAAGTGACTAAACTGTCATTTTCGTTCATTGAAACCTACTACTGTATAATTTAGTACCAACGTTTTTTGTTTTGTTTCGATGCTACTGATTTTCGGGAGTTTGTTTCTTTGTTTTTGTTTCGTAAATCGGGTTTTGCATCTGGGTTTTCGTCGCTTT
Organism: Flavobacterium sp.; assembly: GCA_043772535.1. Lineage (GTDB taxonomy): Bacteria > Bacteroidota > Bacteroidia > Flavobacteriales > Flavobacteriaceae > Flavobacterium. The sequence goes on from JAYVGC010000014.1 coordinate 9,091, forward strand.
CTGAATAAGGATAGGGATGTTCTTTTTCGACTTTTACATTAATTTTTATTAATTTTTCGATGTCTTTCCAATACGGAAGTTCGTCTTTTGCACAAAATGATATTGCTAAACCAGTATTTCCTGCTCGGCCGGTTCGACCAATACGGTGCACGTATGATTCTGGAATGTTTGGTAAATCGAAGTTTATAACATAGGGCAAACTTTCGATATCAATGCCTCGAGCAGCAATATCTGTGGCTACTAAAACTGATATTTCTTTGTTTTTAAAACTTTCTAAAACGCGTTGACGTGCATTTTGCGATTTGTCGCCGTGAATTGCTTCGGCAGTAACATTATTCTTTTTTAGCGCTTTAACTACATTATCGGCACCATGTTTTGTTCTTGTAAAAACTAAAACATTGTTAATGTTATCATTTCTAATAATGTGGTACAATAATTTTCGTTTGTCTTCTTTACCAACAAAATATATTTTTTGATTTACCGTTTCGGCGGTACTTGAAACTGGTGTAACTGAAACATATTTTGGCTTTGTTAAAAAAGTATCCGCTAGTTCGCGAATTGCCATGGGCATAGTTGCCGAAAAAAGTAAGGTTTGCCGGTTATCGGGTGTAAGTTTTACAATTTTTTTTACATCGTTTATAAATCCCATGTCTAGCATTTGGTCTGCTTCGTCTAAAACCAAAAAATGCAAGGCGTTTAAACTTATAAAACCTTGTTTGTGTAAATCGAGCAGTCGACCTGGTGTTGCTATTAAAATATCAACTCCTTTTTTTAATTGTTCTACTTGTGATGCTTGGTTTACGCCGCCAAAAACGACCATTGATCTAATATTGGTGTATTTTCCGTAGGTGTTAAAGCTTTCATCAATTTGAATTGCTAGTTCGCGTGTTGGCGTAACGACAAGGGTTCGTATTGTTTTTTGTTTTCCTGATGATCCCGATAGTTTGTGCAAATAATTTAGAATTGGAATGGCAAATGCAGCCGTTTTACCTGTTCCGGTTTGTGCGCAGCCTACTAAATCGGTTCCTTCTAAAATAATGGGTATCGCTTGTTCTTGTATGGGCGTGGGGTTTTCGTATCCTTCTTCGGTAAGGGCTTGCTGAATGTTTTTTATTAAATGTAAATCGTTAAATGTCATAATTTTAATTAAATTCTATTAGGCAAAGATAGTGCTAAAATTTTAGAATATTGATGTAGGCGTAGTTTTTGAAAATTGGTGTTTTGGTGCAGTTTGTTTTGTAAAAAAAAGAATGCCAAATAGTGCTAAATAATAGACCCAAAATTTATTTGAAAGCCCCGATGGGAAGGAAAAACAACCGCATTTTTTTTGCGGTTTTTTGGACGGACAGCGGGAACGATATTTATAAATAAGAGCTTGTATTTTGCTTCTAAAAAAAATGTAATAATAGATATATGATCTGAAATTATTCGATTAAACTCATTTTTGCTTTTATAAAATCGGTGATTAAATAGCCAATTAATTTACCAATTAAATGATTGTTTTTGTCGTGATCTAAACTCGGTGCCCCTTCGCAAATGTGCAGGTAAGATGCATTGGTGTGTTTGCCAAAAAAATAAATAAATTGTCGCAGTTCTTCAACAGAAAAGCCGCTGCAAGTCATCGCGCTACTGGCAATATTGGGTATTGCATCTAAATCTATTTCGACACCGTAGCTCTCATTTTTAATAAACTCAAGTGCGAGTGCCATTTCGGTTTGAAAATTTTTTTCTTTGCGGATGTTTATTTCATCATAAGTATTGTAAATTATTTTGTCTTTAAGTGTTTTTAATTGGTCTAAAACACTTTTTGAGGTATAACTTTCGTGAAGTCCAAAAATAAAATATTTTTTTAAAAATCCTTCTTCATAGGCATATGAAAATCCGTTGCCCGAATGGCGTCCTTCAAGAATTCTAAAATCAGAGTGGGCATCAAAGTTGATTGCATTTATTGGTTTTCCTTTAGCAAGCGCAGTTCCTTTTATATTGCCATAGGCGTTGTTATGTCCGCCACCAATAATTATTGGAATTTTTCCTATTTTTACAATTTGTGTAATTATATGTGCAACTTCTTTATCGATTTTAACTACCAATTCGCTCATTTTTTTTCGATCGTCGATGGCATGAAAATCTAAATGTTGTACTTGTTCCATTTCTGAGGCTACGTTTAGTTGACCTAAAATTATAATTTGCGATCCTTTACAAAATTTATTGTGCTGAATGTTTGCCACACTTTTAAGCGTGTTATCCCATGCTGAATTGGCACCTGGTCGCCCAAAATTGGCTCTAATTCCAATGTCTTCAGGTATTCCGAACAGTACAAATTGTGTTTCGCATAATTTTAAAAAATCAATAATTGGCTCGTCTTTTGGAATGAGTATTATTTTTTCGCCAAACTTAACTTCACCGCTTCTAAAATTGGTTATTTTTGCCAAATCTGCACTTGAAAATCGAATTACGTTTTCCATAGTAGTATATATTAAAAATTCAAAAATAGTATATTACCCTGCAAAGTAACCACTATTTTTATTATTTATATCTGATTAAAATAAAAATTTGTTTTATGCTGTATTGTACTTCTTTTTTTTGCATCAGCTCTTTATTTTGATCCAATTATAGGTGGTATACAACTACTATTTATAAACGATTCCTTTTAAAATAACGCTATCAATTAATTGATTTCCAAAGTAATATGGAATTTCATAATAAGAGTTTAAAGGTTTGGTAATAATTAAGTTGGCTACTTTGCCAATAGTTATGCTACCATGGGTTTCGCTAATGTTCATAGCGTATGCACCATTAATGGTTGCGGCATTTATAGCTTCTTCGGGCGTCATTTTCATTTTTATACATGCCGTAGCCACAACAAAATTCATATTGCCAGATGGTGACGATCCTGGATTAAAGTCGGATGCTAGTGCCAAGCCAAGTCCTGCATCTATTATTGTTCGAGCTGGTGTATAGTCAATACCTAAAAAAAACGAGCAACTTGGTAACGCAACTGCCATGGTATCGCAATTTTTTAAAACGGCAAGATCATTGCGGGTTAAAACCTCTAAATGATCTACCGTAAGGGCATTGTTTTTGGCAGCAACAGCAATTCCACCAATAGCATTAAATTGGTTTACATGAATTTTTGGTACGAGTCCGTGCTGTATTCCGGCCTTTAAAATTTTATTAGTTTGTGCCACATTGAAATAGCCTTCTTCACAAAAAACATCTATAAAATCGGCTAATTTTTGCTCAGCAATTTTCGGAATCATTTCGGTACAAATCAAATTAACATAACCCTCATGATTGTCTTTAAATTCGGCAGGAAACGCGTGTGCGCCCAAAAAAGTAGCTTTAATTTTGATACAATATGCAATCGACAGTTGCCTTATAACACGCAGCATTTTTAGTTCGCCACTTATCGTTAAACCATAGCCCGACTTAATTTCGATGGCACCGGTACCCATTTTAATTACCTCTTCGAGCCGCATTTTTGATTGCTCAAACAGTTCATTTTCAGATATTTTGTTTAATTTTCTGGCCGAATTTAAAATGCCTCCTCCATTATTTGCAATTTCTTCATAACTCATTCCGTTAATGCGATCAACAAATTCTTGCTCCCTGTTTCCAGCATATACCAAATGCGTATGGCTGTCACACCAACTCGGCAAAACCATTTTTCCTGCAGCATCAATAACCAAATCAACACCTTTATTTGGACAATTTTCCATTAATCCAAAATCCAAAATTAATTCATCTTCAAGCAACACGTATGCATTTTTTAAACTCGGCAACACCTTCATGTCTAATCCTACTACTTTTTTAACAGCCAAAGACCTAATTTGCAACAGCTCTTTAATATTAATCAACAACGTTTTCATAATTTTTATTTTTATTTTGGGCGTTCCCCATTGCGTTTTTTTTGGCGGTGTTTCGTTCCTCACACCACCAAAAAAAACGCAATGCGTCGTGCTGTACGTTCCCGCTTTTTTATGTTCCGATTAAAAAATCAGAACATAAAAAGAGCTTCACTACCATCACTAACGCAAAAGTAGCCCATGCAACACAAAAAATTTCAACGCAACATTTACTGTAAAAATACTTTGAAAATAATAACAAAACACTAAATTTATCAAAAAAATAAATTGTGCGAAAAATAAAATACAAAAAAGGCAAAAAGGTACAACCAGTTTTCCTCGAATATACGGGCAGTCATACACATACCAAAACCGAAGCAGATTTATTTGTTTACGACGATTTAAATTTTGTTCACTACAACAAATTCAAGTTTGAAGCACTTGATAAAACAATAAACTTTGAACAAACCAATTGGCTATTAATACACGGCTTAAACGAAACCGCCAAAATTAAAGCCATAGGCGATTATTTAAAAATTGATAACTTTATGTTAGGCGATATTTTAAACACCGTTAAAAGAACAAAGCTCGAAGAATACAACGACACCCTTTTTTTTAATATTAAATCATTATTACCCATCGAAAATTCGGATACTTTTGAAGTAGAACAAATCAGTTTTATTTTGAAAAATGGTTTATTGGTTTCATTTGAAGAAAAACCAAATAACTTTTTTAATCATATTCGGGAACGCATTGCAACACATTCGGGCATTGTGCGTACCAAAAAAGCCGATTATTTACTTTTTCTTTTATTGGATGCGGTAATTGAAAACTTTTATATTACCATCGAAAGTGAAGAAGAAAAAATAGAAGAAATCATCAATTTAGTAAAAACCCAAACCAGTTTATTACTTTTAGACAGTATCGAAAAACACCGCGACAATCTTAACTTTTTAAAACGTTCTATTACGCCACTACGCGAATCGCTTTATGCTATAAAATCGATAAATCAAGACAGTGTTTTCGAAGTTATTGAGCCTAAAAATTATACTTTTTTTGACCGTTTGCATCAAAAATGTTTAGAACTTTTAGAACAAATTGAATACGATTTATCAACCCTCGAAAGCACTTCTACCTACTTTTTTTCAGCACAAAGTCAAAAAATGAATGAAGTAATGAAAACACTTACTGTTGTTTCGGTATTTTTTATGCCATTAACGTTTATTGTTGGCGTATACGGTATGAATTTTGATAACATGCCCGAATTGCATTATAAATATGGCTATTTTACAATTGTAGCGGTCATGATACTATTATTGATTGGGATGATTTACTATTTTAAAAAGAAAAATTGGTATTAATCAATACGAGAATTTAACGTATATTTAAGCACCAAAAAACCAATTAATCCACTAACTAGCGAGGCAATTAAAATCATAATTTTTGAATTATTAATATGAATTTCGTCACCAAAAGCCAAAAGTGTAACAAATATTGACATAGTAAATCCAATACCTCCCAAAATACTCACACCAAAAAGAGTTTTATATGAAATATCGTACGGTAATTTACTAACTTTTAATCGCACCGATAAATAACTAAAAAGCGATATACCTACTGGTTTCCCTAACAATAAACCCAACGCAATACCTAGTGTATAGCGCTCATATAAAGCACTGTGCCAGTTTGAAGTGATCACAAGAGCTGTATTGGCCACTGCAAAAAGGGGTAATACAATAAAGGCAATAGGCTTGTGTAAAAAGTGTTGCAACGTTAGTGACGGTGACTTACTTTTGCCATTACCAAACGGAATTACAAATGCCAATAACACGCCCGTTAATGTGGCATGAATACCAGAATTCATCATAAAATACCACATAAAAATACCTCCAATTAGGTAGGGCAGTAAGCGATATACTTTTAAGCGGTTTAGTAAAAATAAAAAACCTAAAATTAAAAATACGATTGCCAAGTTACTCCAAACTATAGTTTTAGTATAAAAAATAGCGATTACCAAAATAGCTCCCAAGTCGTCTATTACTGCTAACGCTGTTAAAAATACTTTTAAAGAAGTGGGAACTCGGTTACCTAAAAGCGATAAAATACCAATAGCAAAAGCAATATCGGTTGCCATTGGAATGCCAAAACCTAATTGAGTGGTAGTATTGAAATTTAAACTCAAATAAAACAAAGCTGGAATTAGCATTCCGCCAATAGCTCCGAACAATGGCAACATTGCATTTCGTATTTTTGATAATTCACCATTATATAATTCACGTTCTAATTCTAGTCCAATGAGTAGAAAAAAAATAGCCATCAACCCGTCATTTATCCATATTTCTATCGAATGCGAACCAATTGTTGCATGCCAAAAAGCAAGATAATTTGTTCCAAAAATAGAATTTGCAAAAATTAACGATACAAGTGTGCAAAATATTAATAATAAGCCACCTGCTTTTTCACTTTCAAAAAACGCATTAAATACCTTTGTTATTTTCATGTTTTGTTTTTGTTAAAAATTAAAGACGCAAAAATGCGTCTCTAGGATAATTAATTTTTTTATAAATGTAGTGCAAATTTCTACGGTTTTTTTAAGTAAAATTATTGCAATTACTTCAAAATTCCCACCATTTCTTCGGGTTTAACCCATGCATCAAAGTCGACTGCAGAAACATATCCTAATCGAACGGCTTCGTGCTTTAAAGTGGTACCATTTTTATGCGCCGTTTGTGCAATTTCGGCCGATTTGTAATAGCCAATTTTTGTATTTAAAGCGGTAACCAACATCAACGAGTTGTCTACTAATTCTTTTATTCTTGGATAATTTGGTTCTATGCCAATCGCACAGTGTTCGTTAAATGAATTACAAGCATCGCCAAGTAAACGAGCTGACTGAAGAAAATTTGCTGCCATTAAAGGTTTAAAAACATTCAGTTCATAATGACCTTGCATGCCGCCCACGGTTATTGCAACATCATTTCCAATAACTTGAGCACAAACCATTGTTAAGGCTTCGCATTGTGTTGGGTTTACTTTGCCAGGCATTATTGACGAACCAGGTTCGTTTTCAGGAATAATAATTTCGCCTATTCCTGATCGTGGACCAGAGGCTAACATTCTAACATCGTTTGCAATTTTATTTAAGGAAACAGCCAGTTGTTTCAAGGCACCGTGCGATTCTACAATGGCATCGTGTGCGGCTAAGGCTTCAAATTTATTGGGTGCAGTTACGAAGGGATGGTTGGTGAATTTGGCTATGTAAGCCGCTACTTTTACGTCATATCCGTCGGGCGTGTTTAATCCGGTGCCAACCGCTGTACCACCTAAAGCAACTTCTGATAAATGCACAAGGGTGTTTTTTAAGGCTTTTAATCCGTAGTTTAATTGGGCAACATATCCCGAAATTTCTTGACCTAGTGTGAGTGGAGTTGCATCCATCAAATGTGTTCGGCCAATTTTTACTACCGTTGAAAATGCAACAGCTTTTGAGTGTAATGTATCTCGTAATTTTTCAATGCTTGGAATAGTAATTTCAACTACCGATTTATATGCCGCAATGTGCATTCCTGTTGGAAAAGTATCATTTGACGATTGTGATTTATTCACATCATCGTTTGCCTTAACAACCTGTTCACCTTCGCCAATTTTAAATCCTGCCAGCACTTGCGCACGATTGGCAATTACCTCATTCACGTTCATATTGCTTTGCGTGCCCGAGCCTGTTTGCCATATTACTAATGGAAATTCATCAACTAACTTTCCTTCTAATATTTCATCGCAAACAAGAGCAATCAAATCTCTTTTTTCAATTGAAAGTACACCTAAGTCGCAATTGGCATAAGCTGCGGCTTTTTTTAAATAGGCAAATCCGTCAATTATTTCAATTGGCATTGAGGCTGATGCCCCAATTTTAAAATTGTTTCGCGAACGTTCCGTTTGAGCACCCCAATATTTATTTGAGGGCACTTTTACTTCGCCCATAGTGTCTTTTTCGATTCTGTATTGCATTATATTGAGTAGATTATATGATTTAAATAAAAAAATTATAATTTTCAAAGTTAATAATTTTGACTTTATTATCAAATGAAAAAGTGTACTTTTTATAGAAGTTTAAACGTTCGGTTTTTTTAGTTCACTGGTTACATTGCATAATAAATTGTTTTGGAAGATTTCGTTAAGTAAATAAAAATGCAACAAATCAGTATAATTTAGCAAATAATATACTTTTATAAAAGATCAAAATCGCAAAAAAATAGCCACGTAGTGAACTAACTATTAAAAATATCAAAAAAATAGTTGCATTACTTTTATTGTGCATTAGATTTTTATTTTTACATTTGCAATAAATATATAAATTTTTGAACGATGTTTGAATTTTCACAATACTTAGGTTTTTTAGCTTTTTTAACCATATTAACAATTGGATTTTGGTTGATGTTTTTTCTTGTTGGTTTTGTTCAGTACTGGGTTTTTGGTGCTTTACGTGAACTTTATAACGAAAAAAAGGCTCAAAAAGAACTAGAAAAAAGCAGGTAATTTGTTTTTTTAAATAATAAAAAAAGTCTCGAAATTTTCGGGACTTTTTTTGTTGTAATTGTTAACCTTGAAAATCTTCACCTCCTTCTGGTTGCTGTTTTCGGGGTTTTTCTTTTTCATTTTTAGATTTATTAAAACGATACGTAAATGATACCGTAATTTGTCGCTCTCGCTCTTGACGCACTGCACTGGAGTTGATTGCATTTGGGATGGAGGTATCCCAATATCTTTTTCTGGAATTAAATAAATCGTTTACTCCAATGGCTATGGTTGCCTTGTCCTTTAAAATATCTTTACTAAACGCCAAATTTACACCATAAACACCTTTAACAACTCCCTGACCATTGGTTTGAGGTCCGTTGTACGTTGCATTGGTTTGCCAATCAATTTTGTAAGGCAGGCTGACTTTTGATGTGAGACGAGTAAACCAGGCGTTGGCTGTATTTCCAAAATCTCTGGTAATTAATTGATTTGAAATAGTAACATAACTATATTCTCCTACTGTTTCAACTTTAAAAAAATTAAAATTACTATTCAATTTCCACCATTTGTATGGAGCATAATTTATAGTGAATTCAAATCCTAAGCGGTTTTCGTGATCTAAGTTTATAGGAGTACTAATAATTACGGGTGTTCCATTTACATTAATGCCTGCTGGTTTTCGAATGAATTGAAATACATCGTTAGTTCGATTTATGTAAAGCGACGTGTTAAAAGTTATCTTTTCCCATCTTTTAATATATCCAAAGTCGATTGCATTGGTATAAGCTGGCACTAAAAATACATTACCTTGAAAAATATTAATAGTACTTGAGTAATTATTAAAAGGATTTAATTGACGACCGCGCGGGCGAGAAATTCGTCTGCTATAATTAAGCGAAATACTTGATTTATCAGATATTTCGTAGGTTAAAAAGGCGCTAGGAAAGTAATTGAGGTATTTTCGGTTCAGATATTGATTTTCTGATATTCGATTTACATAGATATTAGAATCTTCCACTCGAAGTCCACCTAAAAGTGAAAATTTTCCGATTTTTGTGCCATATTGTGCATAAACAGCATTTACATTTTCTACATATTCTAATAAAAAAGTGAAATTGGTATTTATTATATTATTGTTTAACACCAATACGTTCGATGTTTGATTAGAAAAATCGCCTCGATAACCTGCTTCAAATTGATTATATTTTCCAAAAGGTAAAACGTAATCGGCTTGAAATAAATTTCGGTTTTGATTTTGAAAATTTCTTGTAAAATCAACTCCCGAAAAATTATCAGAAATAATAGCATTATTGCGATCATTATCGAAAGAAGTTTGAAAATCGAAGCTTAACTTATGTCCGTCTTTTTTAAATTTTTGAATAAAGTTAGACGAAAAAGTTAAACCTTCACTTTTGCTGTCTTCATCATTAACGCGATTTTGTATTGCATTTTGAGCGTTTATAAAAGCATAATCAATATCGGTTTGATCTAAATTTCTACCATTTTTTTTCTGATAGGTAATACTATTTGTCCAAGTCGTACTTTTACTTAAAAACCATTCTACGCCAAAACTCCCATTTGAAACTTTATTAAATCGATTGGTTAATCTATTTTCATTACTATATAATGATGGATTAGAGGTGCTCGGTGACAAATACGACGTTGCTACATTTGCATTTCCAGGAATGGTTCGATTTGCATATCCGAGGGTCGAAAAAAGGTTAAAATTTGTCGATTTGTAGTTAATATTTCCACTAAAGCCATTATTTTTCGGATTTCCAGTTGTTGCAATTACTGAGCCGTTTAATCCGTTGGTTTTACCTTTTTTTAGAATTATATTTAAAATGCCGCCACCGCCTTCTGCGTCATATCTCGCTGACGGATTAGTAATAACTTCTACCTTATCTACAGCGTCGGCCGGAATTAGTTTTAATGCCTCTATAATATTATTAGCGTTAGATGGTTTTCCGTCAATTAAAATTCTAACATTATCATTTCCTCGCATGCTTATTGTTCCTTCCGCATCAACAGAAACCGACGGAATATTGTCTAGTATATCCGTTACTGTTCCACCTTTTACCATCAAATCTTTACCTAAATTGTATACTTTTTTATCCAATTTGATTTCGACTGTTGTTTTTTCATTTCGTACAATTACTTCTTGCAATTGATTTGCATCTTCTTGAAGCATAAAAGCACCTATATTGGTATCTTCTTTTAATAATTTTTGGTTTAGAATTTGCGGTTTATATGATATAAATTCAATTTTAATGGTGTACACTCCCGCAATTGCTTCTACATTAAATTCACCCTTTTTATCCGTAATTCCACCAAAAACTACTTTTGTATTTTTTTCATTTATTATTGTTATTGTGGCATATTCTAAAGGCTGATAAGAAGTTTTATCAATAATTTTTCCTGAAATTTTGATTTTTTTTCGTTCCTGATTTTCTTGTGAAAAACCTAAAGTTGATAGTGCAATTAATGCAATTATCGGAAACAATTTGAACTTCTTCATAAAATAAATTTACGTTATTTAAATTAAATGCAAAATTAAACAAATGTTTAATTTAAGATTCATAAATACATGTTAAAAGTAAATATAGAATAATTCTAAATAAAAAATTAAGATTTTGATTTCTAATAATATTATTGTATATTACAACATTATAAAAATTATTTATGTTTGTTGAGCAAGGAATTAAAACTGAAAACGAGTTTTGGAAATATTTAATAGGTTCTTTTATTATCGCAACGGCGTCGGTGGTAGGTCAATTACCTATTTCGATTGCGATAATTATCAAATCATTTAAAAACGGATCAATGCCTTCTTCTAACGAAGCGGTAATGCATTTTTTCGAACCTAATTTGCAATTGTTTTTATTACTTTTAACTTTTGTTTTTGCTTTCGTTGCCATCTATTTTGTTATCAAAAAGCTGCACCGCCAAACATTTTTATCGGTTACTACCTCGCGAAAAAAAATAGATTGGCATCGCGTGTTATTTTCGTTTGCTATTTGGTCATTTATTTCGATTGTATTAACGATGACAAGTTATTATTTAAATCCGAACGATTTTCAAATAAATTTTAAGCCAATTCCGTTTGCAATATTGTTTGTTATAAGTGTAGTAATGATTCCCATTCAAACAAGTACCGAAGAGTATTTATTTCGAGGCTATTTAATGCAAGGTTTTGCAAATTTATCAAAGAACAAATGGTTTCCTTTACTTATGACCTCTGTACTGTTTGGTTCTTTGCATATTTTTAATCCTGAGATCGAAAAACTCGGTTATTTTGTATTGGTTTATTATATCGGAACGGGACTTTTACTAGGAATTTTAACCTTAATGGATGAGGGTATGGAACTTGCATTGGGATTTCATGCTGCAAATAATTTGATTGGCGCTTTATTAATAACGACCGATTGGGGCGCTTTACAAACCTATTCTATTTTTAAAGATATTTCACAGCCAAACGTTGGTGCTGAAATTCTAATACCTCTTGTAATACTTTATCCATTTTTACTGTTTTTATTTAGCAAAAAATACAGTTGGACTAATTGGAAAGAAAAATTAACGGGAAAAATAGAAACTAAAAATATAATTTAAAATCTAAATATAATGCACAATCCTACATTTAGAAACGTACACAATTTGTTTAAATTGAATGGTTTTCATCTTAATAAAGAAGATTTATGCCGTGTTGCTTACAGTTTTATAAAAGAAGGAAAAGATTATGAAATTCCTGTCGGTAATTTTTTATTAGATTGGTTTGATTCAAAATCTTTTATTGAAATGGTAACTTCTGGATCAACTGGAATTCCCAAAAAGATTAAAGTTGACAAGCAAGCCATGGTAAATTCGGCTTTAGCAACAGGCGATTTTTTTGAACTTTCGCCAGGCGATAAGGCACTTCATTGCTTACCTGTTAAATATGTTGCAGGAAAAATGATGTTGGTTAGATCGTTAATTTTAGGTTTGGATTTAGATTTTGTGGCTCCGTCATCACATCCTTTAAAAGACAATGAAACCTACTATGATTTTGTGGCAATGGTGCCCCTTCAAGCACAAAATTCTTTAGTTGAATTAAAAAAAGTTAAAAAATTGATTGTAGGCGGTGCTGCAATAAGTGCGCGTTTAGAAGCGGCGTTATCAATCTTACCATTACAGGTTTTTGAAACATTTGGTATGACCGAAACTATTTCACATATTGCAGCCAAGCAAATAGGTGAAAAAGCATTTACTGTTTTACCACATATAACCATTTCTTATGACGAGCATAAATGTTTGGTTATTCATGCACCAAGAATAGGCGAGGATGTTATTATTACTAATGATTTGGTGGAGTTAATTGACGAAAATAAATTCATTTTTTTGGGTAGAATTGATAATATTATTAATAGTGGTGGCATAAAATTAATTCCTGAACAAATTGAGTTAAAATTGGCAAATAAAATTGTAAACCGTTTTTTTATACATTCAAAAAAAGATTTTATTCTAGGTGAAAAAGTAATTTTAGTTATAGAAGGTGAAAAATATGATTTGACAACTGCAATTTTTGATACTTTGGATAAATATGAAAAACCAAAAGAAGTTATTTTTATTTCAAAATTTAAAGAAACAGCAAATGGCAAAATTATTCGAAAAGCTAGTCTACTTTAAGGGCTGAACAGCAATCATCGAAATTTCAACATGTACTCCTTTTGGTAACCCGGCAACTTGAACTGTTTCTCTGGCAGGAGCCGTATTTTCGTCAAAATAACTGGCATAAATGGTATTTATTGCCATAAAATCACTCATATCCGTTATAAAAATGGTTGATTTTACCACATTTTCAAAATTTAAGTTAGCAGCATTTAAAACGGCTTTCAAATTTTCCATTACTTGTGTGGTTTCAGCCGAAATGTTGCCGATTACCAATTCCATTGTATTGGGTTGTAATGCTATTTGACCTGACGTATATAGTGTATTTTCAATTAAAATTGCCTGATTATAAGCTCCGATAGGCTCTGGCGCATTTGGTGTGTAAATAATTTTTTTCATTTTAAAGTAGTATTATTATCGTAATATTCGTTCTGGTTGTGTGCGTTGATCATATTTTAAATCACTAAAAATTGAGGCTTTAATTCCAATAAAAAAGCTCCAAGACGCGTACGGCCCTACCGGTAGCCAATTCACACTCATGCGCCAACTTAATAAATCTCGGTTAAATCTAATTTGAGCATTATTAATTCCTTGACCTTTAAAATCATATCCAGAGGTTAGTCCTACTTTCCATTTTGGCGTTAAATCAGTATCAAAATTAAAGGACACCGTACTTTGAGTAATTCCAGAGTTACCATTCCTATTCTCGTACGTAACATTGTACATAAAATTTAAACTCCACGGTAGCTTAGAACTATAAAATCCTGAAAACTCCGCTTCTTCTGTTTTATTTAAATTTTCATTTTGTTGACCATTTATTAAATCGGTACTACCATATAAATTATCACTTCTACCCCCATTTTGCTCGCCTTTTCCTTTATTTTTTTTCTTATCATCATCCTTTGTGGAGCTTGCAAAACTGTAGCCAAAAGATAAATTTGCGGATGTTAATGCCAGGGGCGAAGTAAATTGAACGTTATCTTTATAAGTTGCATAAGGTGCCACAGTTGCTCCAAAATTGACGTTCATTTTTTGGTTGAATAGTACTGTTCCTCCAACAATTCTAATATCTGACCATCTGCCTGTTGCAATGTCATAGCCCGAACTAAAATTAAATTGATTTAATAATTTTATTTTTTTTGGCTCCGTCTTGGTCGTGTCTTTATCCGTAATTTTGGCTTCAAACGTATTGGATAAACTAAGCCCTATTGAACTAGAATAATTTTGATTTATTGCTGCTATATTTTCAAAACGGGTATATGTTTCATAACCTTTTGCAGTTTCGAATGATTCATAATACCGTTTAAAACTTGGAGTATAATTGTGCGAAATAGAAGGGCTCATGACGTGTCGAATTGATTTTAATCGCCCGCTTCCCTTAAAATTAAGTGTTCCGTAAATAGTGGTCTGCAAGCTATTTGAAAAAGAGTACGTGCGAAAAGCATCAAAACCATTGATACGTTCTGAAACTGCAACGCCGCCGACTTGCGTAAAATCAGTCGATTTTTTAACAGTTTGTAAAGTCCATGTTTCTACAAAACTAGCAGAACTTGTGGCACTAAAATATTTAAACACCTTGTAATTTGTTGATAAAGGTATGTTATGAACCATTGATGTAACTGAATTATCAAACATTTTTTTTGTAAAAAAAAACTCATCGGTAGTAACAATTCTGTTTTGACCTTGGGTGCTGTATTGTAAATTTATATTTTTAAAGAAACCTTTTTTTGATCCATCTTTACCAGCAAACGGAAAAATCCTATCAACACTAGCCGTTAGAGTAGGAAACGTTAAATCTATTGCTTTTGTTTGCGTACTTTGGTTTATTGTGGTTGTTAAACTATAATTTATTTGAGGAATTGTATTAATTGTTTTTGAAAATGAAACCGATGAATTCAAAACATTATTAAAACCAGAAGTAAAATTATTTTGATTAATTGAGTTTTGAAAAAAAGTAGATGATCCAAAATTTACTGATGATGAAAAACGATTATTGGGATTGGATTTTGCATCCTTTATATGAGACCATTGTATATTATATCCTGTTCGTGTACTATAATTTGGATAACCTCGCTCCTCATTAATTGTTTTTTCATATCTAACCGTAAAATTTCCATTGTATTTATATCGTTTTTTATATGAGCTATCCCCTTGCAAGCTGTAGCTTCCGTTTGTGTAATACGTTCCTATTACCGATAAATCAATTTTGTCATTTATTGCAAAATAATATCCGCCATTTTGAAGCGAATACCCCAAAGCAAAACTTTGATTATAACTTGGAATCAAAATTCCGGAACGTGCGGTTTGTGACATCGGAAAAAATGCAAATGGCAAAACTAAAGGCGTTGGTACTCCGGCAACTACAAATGTTGTCGGCCCAACAACTACCTTTTTATTGGGAACAAATTTTAGTTTTGAAGTATAAAAATAATATTCAGGGTCGTCTAAATCTAACGAAGTAGTCATTCGTGCACCTTTCATAAAGTATACTGAATCACTTTCTTTTTTTGTTTTTTCAGATTTAATTCTGAGCTCGCCTTGTTCAGTTCTTGAATTCCAAACCAACGCTTTTTTGGTTTTATAATTAAATCGAATCGAATCAGGTTCTATTATATTAGTACCTTGCTTAAAATAAGGATATTGAATAAAATTTCCAGCACTATCTTTTAAACGTCCTGCATAAACTTCATTTTTTTCATAATCAAAAATAATTTTACCAGCTTTTAACTCATAATCCTGATAAAACAATTCTGCTTCATCGTTTAAAGTTAGTAATTTTTTCTTTTGATCAAAGCGTGCATATTCCTTGGCGCGATATTTAACCTTTCCTTCCAAAAAAGTTTTTATTTTTAAAGTTGAATCTACCTTTACTGAATCAATTTTTGTAATTTTATCAGTACTTATTTCTTTAGTGTTACTTGTGGATGTAACAATTTGGTCTTTAGCAGAAAAAGTTTGTTTTTTTTTACGAAGTTCTTGGCTAAATAAACCATTTGAAAAACAACTAAATAAAAAAGTATAAAAAACGATATAAAATAAGTTGTTACGCAATGGTTTAAATAGTATTTTTGTGAAAAAAATGGCTTAATATTTGAAATGTCAAAATTACATTTTATTTTGTCAAAAATAAATAAATATTACATTTATAACCTTAGAGTTTTTATAAAAATTAACTTTTAATCAAAATGAACACTAATAAAATCCTTAAAAAAATATTTTTTTTAACTGTAATGAGCTGTTATACAATAGTTTTTGGTCAAAATAATTTTAAAGTTACTTTAGATGCTGGTCATGGCGATCATGATTCAGGGGCGCATCATCATGGTTTTATTGAGAAGGAAATCACATTAGAAATTGTGTTGAAAGTGGGTAAAATTTTAGAAAATCAGTCTAAGATAGATGTTGTATATACCCGAAAATCAGATGTTTTTATAGATTTGGTAGAAAGAGCAAATATTGCAAATCGCTCCAAATCAAATATTTTCGTTTCCATTCACTGCAATGCCAATGTTGACAATAAAGCATTTGGAACCGAAACCTATGTGATGGGACGCGGCAAAAGTGCGTCAAATTTAGAAGTTGCTAAAAGAGAAAACTCGGTTATTACTTTAGAAAAGGACTATAAAAAAAAATACGTTGGTTTTGATATTAACAATCCAGAAACTATGTTTGGTATGACCTTAATGCAAGAAGAGTTTGAAGCAAATAGTATAGCATTGGCTGGTAAAATTCAAGATCGATTTGTACGTGACTTAGGCAAGAAGAGCAGAGGCGGGGGCGTAAAACAAGAGCGCTACATGGTACTTCATAAAGCATATATGCCACGAGTTTTGGTTGAAACAGGTTTTATTTCAAACCTTGAGGAAGGCGACCGATTAAACTCTGAAGAAGGACAGCAAGAAATTGCGCAAGCAATTGCTAATGCGATTATTGACTACAAAAAAGAATTTTTTGATTTTAGCGACTCTGAAATAATTCCTGAAAATGTTTTGAAAGCTTCTAACAAACCAAACGACAAAGTTTTCGAACCAAAACCAACTGAACCCTCAAGTAAACAAGATATTAAGGTTGACCCCACAGGTATGATCTATAAAGTACAGTTATCTGTAAGTTCTAAAAAATTGGCATTAATTCCTAAAAATTTTAATGGATTAAATACGGTTTCGTCTAGTTATGACAGTAAAAAATATAAATATTTTTACAGCGAATCAACAAATTATGAAGGAGCAAAAGTATATTTAAAAACGGCAAAACAAAAGGGATATCAATCTGCTTTTATTACAGCTTTTAAAAATGGAAAAAGCATTGATCTTAATTTGGCAATTAACCAATAAATTCATTTTTTTAAGTATTTTTGCAACTACAAAAACAAACAATTTTGAAATTAACTAAAGAAATAAAAACGGCTGTATTGGTAATTTCCTCAATATTATTATTTATTTGGGGGTATGGTTTTTTAAAAGGCCACGATTTACTGACTGATTATAAAGTTTTATTGGTAAAATATGATAATGTTGACGGTTTGGCAATTGCTGCACCCGTTACCATTAGCGGACTTCCGGTTGGAAGTGTAAAAAAAATTACACTTCAAGAAGCAACAGGTAAATTAGTTGTTGAATTGCAAATTAAATCTAATTTTCCGATTTCAAAAAGTAGTACTGCTCAAATGTATTCGCCGTCAGCATTAGGAGGCAAACAAATTGCTATAATCCCTAACTTATTAGATAAATCAAGTGCGGTTTCGGGCGATTATTTAAAATCAGCAGAAAAACAAGGAATTACAGATGCACTTATCAGTCAAGTAGGTCCGGTAAAAGATAAATTAGAAAAAGTTTTGGACAATGCAAATACAATGTTAGTCAACGTAAATCAAGTACTTGATAAAGATACGAAAGCAAACTTGCAATCAAGTTTAGACAATTTAAATCAAACTTTAGCACAATTTAAACAAGCATCAATTCAAGTAAATGAATTATTAACAGATAATAAATCAAAAATTTCGAGCACAATATCAAATATTGATAAAGTTGCAGCAAATTTTTCTAAAATATCAGATTCATTATCAAAAGTAAACATTTCACAAACCGTTAAAAAACTTGAAAACACGTTAGCATCGGTTGATAAAATTATGTTGGATTTACAATCTGGCAAGGGATCCATGGGTAAGATTTTTAAAGACGAAACATTATATAATAATTTTTCTAAAACAGCAAAAGAGTTAGGATTATTGCTTCAAGACGTTCGTTTATATCCAACTAGATACGTAAATGTTTCGCTTTTTGGTAAGAAAAACAAACCTTATATTGCACCAAAAACCGATTCAATTAAAAAGTAAAAATTATTGTTATGGAATATATAGACAACCTAATATTTGCATCTTTATTAACCTTGGGATTTGGTTTTTTTGCAATTAATGTAAAAAAAATAATTCGAAATATAAAACTCGGACAAAGTGTAAATAGGTATGATAATGCGGGAGCCAGATGGAGAAATATGGCATTGATAGCCCTTGGGCAGCAAAAAATGATTAAAAAACCCGTGATGGGAATTTTACATATAATAGTTTATGTAGGTTTTATAATAATTAATATTGAATTATTAGAAATTGTTATTGACGGATTATTTGGTACGCATCGCATATTTGCTTTTTTACCGTTTTACAATTTTTTAATTGCTTCATTTGAAATATTAGCATTTTTGGTTTTGGTTGCAGTACTTATTTTTTGGGCACGTCGCAACATTGTAAAGTTGAAACGATTTGTAAGCTCAGATTTAAACGGATGGCCAAAGTCGGATGCAAATTATATATTATATTTTGAAGTAGTTTTGATGACGCTTTTTTTATTGATGAACGCTTCTGATTTGTATTTACAGCAGCAACATTTTTCGCACTATCATGAGGCGGGTTCTTTTCCAATTTCGCAATTTTTGACTTCAATTTTCAACGGCTTTGCACCAGAAAACGTAGCACGTTTTGAACGGATTATTTGGTGGTTACATATTTCAGGAATTTTAATTTTTGCTAATTACTTATATTTTTCAAAACACTTGCACATATTATTGGCGTTTCCAAACACTTATTTTGCAGATCTTAATGTAGAGGGTAAATTTGATAATTTAAAAAGTGTTACAAACGAAGTAAAATTGATGATGGATCCAACGGCAGATCCTTTTGCAGCCCAACCCACAGATGAAACTGCGGCACCAAGTAAATTTGGTGCAGCAGACGTACAAGATTTGAATTGGGTGCAGTTATTAAATGCTTATACTTGCACTGAATGCGGCAGATGTACAGATGCATGTCCAGCTAACATAACGGGAAAAAAACTTTCTCCCCGAAAAATTATGATGCAAACGCGCGACCGTCTGGAAGAGGTTGGTAAAAATATTGATAAAAACAAGAGTGTTTTTGTGGTCGATAACAAATCGTTGTTAAATGATTACATTACAACCGAAGAGCTATGGGCGTGTACGAGTTGTAATGCGTGCGTTGAGGAATGCCCAGTAAATATAAGTCCGTTATCGATTATTTTAGATATGCGAAGGTACTTAGTAATGGAGCAAAGTGCAGCTCCGCTGCCATTAAACGCGATGATGACTAATATTGAAAATAACGGTGCACCGTGGCAATATAACCAGCAAGATCGTTTGAATTGGGCGAATGAGTAAATTGTAAATATAGCACTAATTTGGTAGCTATGTCAAGTTATGTTGCGTTAGGGATTGCAGTGAAAATCCTTTTTTAAAGTTTTTTTGCTTTAAAAAAGATTGAAACTAAAAGCCCGACCCTTGCGGTAACGCCCAAAAAGTATAGATAAAAAATTGATTAAAAAGTATCGTAGTGATACGAGGTTTTAAAATCGTAATTATGGTAGTTTACAAAAAGTAGAAGTATAATGAAAACAGAAGACATAGAAAAAAATTTGCAAACGTTATCTGAAAACGGACATTTAATAAGCCCGATTTTGGCAAATGGCATTAAAAATTATTTAATTGACATTGACGGAACAATTTGTGATGACATTCCGAACGAAGAGCCTGAACGTATGTTAACTGCAGAATTGTACCCAGATGCGTTACATACTTTAAACAGGTGGTATGATGAGGGGCATATCATATTTTTTTTCACATCACGAACCGAAGCGCATAGGGAATATACGGAAATTTGGTTAAAAAAACATGGGTTTAAATATCATGGAATGGTTATGGGAAAGCCTCGCGGCGGAAATTACCATTGGATTGATAATCACTTGGTAAAAGCGACACGATATAGGGGCAAATTTACCGATTTAATAGAAAAAGAAGTCACTATTGAGGTTTTTGATGACGGACAACACGAATAATTTTTTGACTATAGATTTCAAAATAATTAACAAACCTTTTTAAATTTTATAAACTATTTTATAATGCAAGAAAATTTAATAGTGCCTACAATGGCCGAAATGTTGGCTCAAGGCAAGCAACCTGAAGTGTTGTTTTGGGTAGGATGCGCAGGTAGTTTTGATGATAGAGCAAAAAAAATAACCAAGGCATTTGTAAAAATCTTAAACCGATCTAAAGTAGAATTTGCTGTATTAGGAACAGAAGAAAGTTGCACTGGCGATCCTGCTAAGCGTGCCGGCAACGAATTTTTGTTTCAAATGCAAGCTATGATGAACATTGAGGTTTTAAACGCTTACAAAGCAAAAAAAATAGTCACAGCTTGTCCGCATTGTTTTAATACGTTAAAAAATGAATATCCAGAATTAGGTGGTATCTATGAAGTTGTGCACCACACCGAATTTTTAAAATCGTTATTAGACGACGGCCGATTGACCATTGAAGGCGGTCAGTTTAAAGGAAAAAGAATAACGTTTCATGATCCTTGCTATTTAGGGAGAGCGAATAACATATATGAAGCGCCACGCGAATTAATTCAAAAGTTAGATGCTGAATTGGTAGAGATGAAACGCAGTAAAGCAAACGGATTGTGTTGTGGTGCCGGTGGAGCGCAAATGTTTAAAGATGCCGAGCAAGGTGATAAAGAAATAAATATTGAACGCACGGAGGAAGCATTAAAGTTGCATCCTGAAATTATTGCTGCAGGCTGCCCGTTTTGTAATACAATGATGACTGATGGGGTAAAAAATCAGGAAAAAGAGGCCACTGTGAAAGTAATGGACATAGCCGAATTAATTGCAAATGCACAAGATTTATAAGTTATTCACTTTTAGATAAAAATTAAATTAAAAAGTAAGACTCATGTATATTCCGTTCGAAAATCTTCCAGAAGAATCTAAAATTTGGATATATCAATGCAATAGAAAATTTTCTGAAGAGGAAATTGCTGCAATAGAAAGTAGTTTGCAATTTTTTTTAGAAAATTGGGCTTCACATGGCACATCTTTAGAAGCTTCTTATCAAATAAAGTATAATCGATTTATAATAATTGCTGTGAATCAAGAAGTGCAGGTAGCGACAGGTTGCTCAATTGATGCCTCGGTTCAGTTTATACAAAATTTAGAGCAAAAATATAGTGTTGATTTGCTTGATAAAATGAATGTAAGTTTTAAACAGGGCGAATTTATTACTCATAAAACGCTATTGGAATTTAAAAAATTAGCAAAAGATAAATCTGTATCTGAAAATACAATTGTATTTAATAATTTGGTGAATTCAATTGAAGAAATGAACGAAAGTTGGGAAGTTGCTGCAATTGATAGCTGGCACGGTCGTTTTTTTTAAGGTAGTTTGCAATGAAAAATTTTTTAAGTCAGATTGTATTTATAATTTTTTGTGTATTATTTTTAAAATGTACTGTACTTAAACAACCACCGCAAAAAGATACAAATACAAGTGTTACCATTGCTAAACCTATACTTTCAAGCGATACAGTTGCTTACATTGTTCAAAATAAATTAGAGAGAAAATCATTTTTTAAAAATTCAGACCGACAGCAAATATGGGTTGATAGTATATTTAATAAGATGACTTTAGATGAAAAAATTGGTCAACTATTTATGGTTGCAGCCTATTCAAATAAAGAAGATTCGCGCGCTGAGTACATCAATAAATTAATAGTAGAAAATAAAATTGGTGGATTACTTTTTTTTAAAGGCAGTCCGATGCGCCAAGCTAAACTTACCAATAAATTTCAAGCGAAATCTAAAATTCCGTTATTTATTGGAATCGATGCGGAGTGGGGATTAAATATGCGCTTGGATTCTACTTTTAAATATCCTTATAATATGACTTTGGGTGCAATTCGCAATGTGAACCTAATTGAAAAAATGGGTGCGAATATGGGCAGAGAGTGCAAACGAATGGGAATTCATTTTAACTTTACGCCTGTTATTGATATTAATACAAACCCAAATAATCCCATAATTGGCAATCGGTCATTTGGCGAAGATAAAATTCAAGTTACCGATTGTGCCATTGCCCTAATGACGGGTATTCAAAAACAGGGTGTTTTTGCAACAGGCAAACATTTTCCGGGTCATGGTGACAGTGCGACCGATTCACATCAAACCCTGCCAACCATAAATTTATCAAGACAACGCATCAATTTAGTCGAATTATATCCTTATAAACGTATGTTTGACGAAGGCTTAGAGTCAGTTATGGTAGCACATTTGAATGTTCCGAGTTTAGAACTGCAACCCAACTGTCCGAGCTCAATTTCATATAATGTAGTAACAAACCTGTTGCAACATGAATTGGGATTTGATGGATTAATATTTACTGATGCCCTAAATATGAAAGGCGCAAGTAATTTTAAAAAACCAGGTGACCTAGATTTAGATGCTTTTAAAGCAGGAAATGATATTTTACTTTTTCCTGAAAACGTGCCCTTGGCTTATGAAAAGATTTGTAAAGCTATTGAAGATTCAAGTGTAACTATAAAACGATTGGACTTTTCGGTAAAAAAAATACTTAATTACAAGTTCAAAGCAGGATTAAATAATTGCCAACCAATTGATACAAGCAACTTGGTGCAAGATTTGAATTCAGAAAGTAACAATGCACTTCAATACGAATTATATGAAAATGCCATTACAGTACTGAAAAATGAAAATGAAATTTTGCCATTAAAAAAATTGGATGAAAAAATTGCATTTATTAAGATTGGAGAGGACAGTAATGATGCCTTTATAAATACATTAAACAAATATACTTTGGTAACTGAAATCAAGGAAACTAATTTAGATAGTTTGAAGGTAAAACTTAAATATTTTGATAAGGTAATTATAGGTGTACACAAATCGGATAAAGCGTTTAAAAAACAAGAAATTTCGCTTTCGGATGCCAACTTAATTAAAGAAATTTCAAAATGTAGTACCGTTATTGTTGCTGTTTTCTTAAAACCATATGCACTTGCTGCGATTAACGATTTTACTGCCATAAAAGGTTTAATTTTGTCTTATCAAAATGCAGATGTTGCACAAGAAGTTTCGGCAGAGCTCATTTTTGGGGCAATAGAAGCAAAGGGCAAATTGCCAGTTTCGATTGGTTCAAATTTTAAAATTAATGAGGGCTTAACAACTTCAAAATTAAACCGATTGGGATTTTCGTCGCCCGAAAATGTTGGAATGAGTTTTAAAATTTTATCAAAAATAGATGCAATTGCTAAAAAGGCAATTACTTTAAAGTGCGCTCCAGGAATGCAAATTTTGGTTGCTCGAAAAGGCAAGGTCATCTATCAAAAGTCGTTCGGATCACCAACTTATGAAAATACGATTCAAGTAAACAATACGAATATTTATGATGTGGCGTCATTAAGTAAAATAATTTCAACATTACCGAATGTGATACAACAATTTGACAAAAATAAAATTATTTTAGAGTCAGAACTTGGGTCGGTACTACCTACTTTTAAAAATTCGAATAAAGAACACATTGATTTTAAGCATTTACTATCACATTATGCAGGTTTGAAATCATGGATTCCTTTTTATAAGGCAACAATTGACAGCTCAAAAACTCCACTAACTAAATATTACAGTAAAGTAGCACAACCCAATTTCGCAAAAAAAGTCTCGGATAGTTTATTTATAAGAAATGACTATTCAGATACTATTATGAAATTGATTATTGATTCAAAACTCGAAGAGAAAGTTGAATATAAATACAGTGATTTTACGTTTATGATTTTAAAAAAATATCTAGAAACCGTCACTGCCCGAACATTAGATGATTTGAGTTATTCTAATTTTTTCAAAACTTTAGGAATGAATAATACTATGTACAATCCTTTAAACCAAATAGATAAAAATAAAATTATACCTACTGAAATTGATGCTTATTTTCGACATTCATTACTCCAAGGTTACGTTCATGATATGGCAGCAGCAATGCAAGGTGGTGTTGCTGGTCATGCTGGTGTATTTTCGAATGCTATGGATATTGCTAAAATGATGCAAATGTACCTTCAAAAAGGCAACTATGGAGGGATTGATTATTTTAAAAATAGTACTTTTGATGTTTTTAACACTTGCTATTTTTGTAACGAGGGTAACCGCCGTGGACTAGGATTTGATAAACCTGAATTGGATAGCATAGGCAATTTAAAAAGCAAGTATGTTTCAAAATCTAGTTTTGGACACACTGGTTTTACGGGTGTCATGGCATGGGCGGATCCAGAAACTGAAATTATTTATATTTTTGTTTCCAATAGAACATATCCCGACGGAAATGCTCCCAATAAATTGTCAAAAGAGCATATCCGCGAACAAATACAACAAATCATTTACGAAGCACTACTACAATAAATCTTTAGTTAAAACGTCGGTTGGGTAATGTATGTTTTTCTATAATGCGCTGTCCATCGAGTTTTATTTCTTTATTTTTGCGAATAGACCAGAAAAAATCGCTCGAAAATCGCCGCGCTTCCTCTAAATTTACTATCGGATATCCGTAGTCTAATCCCATTTCGAAATTATAAAACATTTGTTCAATCGGAGTTAGTTTCCATGGTTCGTGAATAAATTCAGGTGGAATATTTTGTAATTCAGGTACCCATTTTTTTATAAATAAACCTTTTGGATCATGTTCATAAGAATTTTTTATAGGATTATATACCCGTAACATGTTGATTCCAGTAACTCCGGCTTGCATTTGAATTTGTGGGTAGTGAATACCTGGTTCGAAATCTAAAAATTGCTGTGCCAAATGTGGGCTACAATTTTGCCATGGTTGAAACAAATGATGCGTATAAAAGGAAACTACCATTGCTCGCATTCTGAAATTAAGATAACCTGTTGAATTTAAGCAGCGCATACAAGCATCTACCAACGGAACTCCCGTTTTTCCTGTAATCCATGCTTCGTGAAATTCTTGATTAACATCTTGTTTTAAGTTACGGTATCCTTTATTTACGGCAATAAATTCCATTTCGCATTCCATTTCAAATTTTTGGATAAAATGAGCTTGCCAACGTAATCGTGAAGCAAAATTATCAATTTGTCTTACATTTTTGTTTGAATCGCGGGTTTTCATTGCTTTGTGACAAATTTGCTTCATCGAAATGTTTCCCCATGCAATATACGGCGACAGACGACTGCAACCTGTTCTTGCTAAGTCTGGTTTAGAAATATGACGACTATAATTGTAAACCC
The DNA here is from genome assembly GCA_043772535.1 of Flavobacterium sp. Taxonomy (GTDB): domain Bacteria; phylum Bacteroidota; class Bacteroidia; order Flavobacteriales; family Flavobacteriaceae; genus Flavobacterium. The sequence goes on from JAYVGC010000014.1 coordinate 34,694, forward strand.
GATCTGATAAAAAGGAGTTTAAATACCTAAAAGCTGTTTGAGTTCCTCCTTTTTGAAAATTTGTATTGGTAGTGGTTTCAAGCGAAACGATATTAAATTTTAATTTTAATTTGTCAAAATCTGATTTGTTTACAAATGAATTTTCGGTAGGTAAAAAAGGATACTGGTCTTTATCCATAAAGTCAGTCCAATCGTCTCGCCATGTTTTACGGTTTGAAAGTCCACGTTTTACTCCGTTGGTAATGTATTCGTTCCATTTAATATTATTTATTTTACAAAATTTAGCAATTATCAGATCTCTATCAAACGTGCGTTTAATACCCGTTTCTTGATGCGAAAAAATTTGATTAATTTTATTTTCATAATTTAACTTTGTAAAAACAGCAAGTGCCTCTTCTTGTACTACTAATATTTCTGCGTTTTGTAGTTGTAAAGTTTGATTGATATTCTCTAAAGATTGTTTAATAAAGTCAAAATGCCGTTTTGAATAATGATGATCATTAATTAACGAAGGCTCAAATATGTATAAGATTATAACTTTTTGTGGCAACCGCAGTGCATTAAACACCGATTCGCTGTCGAATAATCTTAAATCACGTTTTAGCCAAATGATGTTCATTTATTTTGGATTAAAATATTATAAAAGAAAATTAGTACTGAATTTGATTTACGTTCCATTTACTGCTAAATTTATGCCACCGAAAAGTTTGGTTATCCTACTGCCTCTTTGTAGACAGTCAAACAACGCTCGCGCGCCATTTTATGATCAACAATTGGAGTTGGGTAATACGAAGTTTCTAATTCAGGAATCCATTTTTTAATGTATTTTAGCTCTTTATCAAACTTTTTAATTTGTTCTGTTGGATTAAAAATTCTAAAATATGGTGCTGCGTCTACGCCACTTCCTGCGGCCCATTGCCAATTTCCTACATTGCTAGCTTGTTCATAATCAAATAACTTTTGTGCAAAATAGGTTTCGCCCCAGCGCCAATCTATTAAAAGGTGTTTACATAAAAAACTTGCCACAATCATTCGCACTCTATTGTGCATGTGTCCAGTGGCATTTAGCTCGCGCATCCCAGCATCTACAAAAGGATAACCTGTTTTTCCATTGCACCATTTTTTGAATAAATCTTCGTTATTTTCCCACACTATTGCATCGTATTTGGGTCTAAAACTTGTAGTTGCCGTGTGCGGAAAATGCCATAAAATTTGCATAAAAAATTCACGCCAAATCAATTCCTTGAAGAAAGTTTCATTTTCAATTGCAATCGCTTTTGCTATCATTTTTCGTATAGAAACGGAGCCAAATCGTAAATAAACACCTAAATACGATGTTTTATTTACCGCAGGAAAATTTCGGGTTGCCTCATAATTAGAAATCAATTCGTCTGTTACATTATAAGCAGGTGGTGCAATTTTTGATAAATCGAAACCAATTTCATTTAAATTTAAAAAAGGATAGGAGTGTAGCACAATTTTATTTAAATAATCTTCTGAATTGTAATTTACTAATGCAATAGTTTTAAAAATCGATTTCCATTTGTTAGCATAAGGAGTATAAACAACGTACGGTGTGCCATTGTCTTTGACAACTTCACTTTTTTCAAAAATAACTTGATCTTTACTTGTTTTAAATTCAATAGTGTTATCAGAAAAAAAACGGTATAAATCTAAATCTCGTTTTCGCGCATAAGGTTCATAATCATGATTAATAAAAACTGATTTGATCTTGTTTTCTGCCACAATTTTTTTAAATATTTCGATTGGCTGACCGTGAAAAACAGCTAGCGATTTCCCAATTTGCTGCAAAGTAGTTTGCATTTTTTCTAATTGTTGATGAATAAAAGTTACCCGACCATCGTCTTTTGCTAGTTGTGAAAGTATCGTATCATCAAAAATAAAAATTGGTAAAACATCTTCGCCACTTCGTAAAGCGTGAAAAAAACCAGTATTATCGTCCAGTCGTAAATCGCGTCGAAACCAGAATATATTCATTTATAAAAGTATTAAAAGTATTTTAATTTGGTTTAAAAAAAATTAGCCATTAACTAGCAAACTCGACATTCCGCCATCTACATGCAAAATTTGACCTGACATCCACGAAGAATTTTCAGATAGTAAAAAAGTTGCCATATGAGCCAAATCTTCTGTTTTTCCGAATCGTTTTAAAGGATGACGTAATGCGGACTTTTCTTTTTTGTCCTCATTATTTAAAAATTTATCAGCTAAAGGAGTATCTGTTAGCGAGGGTGCGATAACGTTTACTCTAATTTTAGGGGCATATTCTGCCGCAAGTGATTTCGCAAATCCTTCAATTGCACCTTTTGCAGCTGCAACACTGGTATGAAATGGCATTCCCATTTTTACAGCGACTGTACTAAAAAGTACAATACTTGATTGATTAGATGCAATTAGTTTTGGTAAAACAGATTGAATTACCTTTATCATCGAAAAAAAATTAATTTGCATGTCGCTTTGAAAGGTTTCTAGTTTTAAACCACGAAATGGTCGTAAATTAATACTTCCTGGGCAATAAACTAAACCATCAATTATTTCCGGCAAAAGCGAAATGTCTAAGTCATCAGTTAAGGCGTCAAATGGAATGTGAGTAATCCTTAAATCATTTAAACCTTCGGCAGATCTTGATGCAACAAAAACGTTATTATTATTTTGTAATTCTTTTGCAATTGCAAGACCAATTCCGTACGAACCGCCAACTAAAAGTATATTTTTCATCATTTATTTATTTAAATTCTCCGTATAATTCAATTAATTTTTTTCTTCTGTATTCAAAAATAGCATTTAGCTTTGGTTGTACCAAAAATGGATGCACCAATTGACCCAATAGTCCCATTGGTACTTTGTAGTTTACAATATCTTCCATTTCTACGCCACCAACAATTTCTTTAATAAAATGGGCATGATGCCACATGGCGTAAGGTCCGAAACGCTGTTCATCAACAAAATAGTTCTTGTCGATAACGTTGGTAATTTCGGTAACCCATTTCATCGGTATATTTAAAATTGGCGTAACACTATATTGAATTATTTGTCCAGCAAAAATGGGTCGATCAGCGCCAGATATAATTTTAAAACCCATATAATCAGGTGTAATTAGTTGTAAATTTTTTGGGCTGGATAATAAATCCCATGCCTGTTCGATTGTAATGGGTAATTTTTGTGTTGCGTGCAGTTGATAAATTTTCATATTAAATTGCATTTATTTAGTTGGTAAAGATATAAAATTTGTTTAATTAATATCACTTTTTGTTAAACAATAAAAATACGTTTTATGTTATAATTAACACTAACTTTTAAATTGAAGTGGTATTTTTGAAAAAAAATAAATTTTAATACTATGAAAAAATTAATTGTTGTTTTAGTTGCAATACTAGCTAATTATATAGTAGAAGCCCAAGTAAAAACACCACAGTCAAGTCCCGAATCTACTATTTTGCAAACCGTTGGACTAACGAAAGTAGAGGTTGTATATCATCGACCAAGTATTAAAGGTAGAATCGTTTTTGGTGAGCTTGTCCCTTTTGGTAAAGTTTGGCGAACTGGTGCAAACGAAAATACGACAATTTCATTTTCTGAAGATGTTGTCATTGATGGGAAATCATTAGCGAAAGGAAAATATGCGTTATATACGCTACCGAAAGCCGATAATTGGGAGGTTATTTTTTATAAAACTACTGATAATTGGGGAACTCCAGATACGTGGGATGAGGCAAATGTAATTTTGAGAACCAATACTAAGCCTGTAATAACTGATAGACGATTGGAAACTTTTACAATATCGTTCGGAAACATTGATTTGGATTCAGCTACTTTAGAGCTAGCTTGGGAAAAGACCTATATTAATATGAAGTTTGACGTACCAACAAAAAAAGCAGTAACAGCAAGTATTGAAAAAGTGTTAGCAGGGCCAACAGCAGGCGATTTTTTTAGTGCGGGTCAATATTATTTCCAATCAAATTCTGATTTAAATAAATCTTTAGAATTAGTAAATAAAGGAATTTCGTTAGTTAAAGCAGGCGACGATATTCCGTTTTGGTATTTACGCCAAAAATCATTAATACAAGCCAAACTAAATGATACGCAAGGAGCAATTGAATCAGCTAAATTGTCGTTAGCTGGTGCTACAAAAGCAAAAAATAATGATTATATCAAAATGAATACTGATAGTATTATTGAATGGAGCAAGAAATAATTCTTATTGAAAATGATTGTAAAATCCAAATTATAAAATATTATAATTTGGATTTTTTTTTGACTTTCTCAAATCTATTTGGCGTTGTCAAAATTATAACTGTTATAAACCTATATTACAGTATTATATCGTGCTTAAACTGTTGCATTGATACTATTTATTTATGAAATTGCTTTAATTTTTTGCTATAAATTTGTTTTGATTCATAGTTTGTAAACGCTTTTTTTGCAAATAAAAATATAGGCATTCCTTTATTGATTTTTATTTCTTGAAAACAGTAAATTTCTAAATTATGCATTTGTTAAATTCACGATTAAGTAACAAATTCACTTTAAAATAGTGCATTCAACCCAAATTACGCATTAGAGATTTCAAATTTATAATCATATTCTTTGGAGTAGTTCCAAAGTCCGTCAAACCATTTTCTTCTTTTCTTGTTTAGGGCA